>CALRVO020000196.1:0-7085 GCA_943371595.1 Sphingomonas paucimobilis | reverse complement strand
TCGGTGTAGGTCTTCACGTACTCGGTGAAGTACGGCGTCGACCGGTCGACGAAGAACTCCTTCAGCACGACGTGGCCCATCGCCATCGCGAGCGCGGCATCGGTGCCCGGCTTGGCCGGCAGCCACTCGTCGGCGAACTTCACGTTGTCGGCGTAGTCGGGCGCGACCGCGATGACCTTCTGGCCGCGGTACCGCGCCTCGGTCATCCAGTGCGCGTCGGGCGTCCTGGTCACCGGGAGGTTGGAGCCCCACATGATCAGGTAGCCCGCGTTCCACCAGTCCCCCGACTCCGGTACGTCGGTCTGGTCACCGAAGACCTGCGGGGAGGCGACGGGGAGGTCGGCGTACCAGTCGTAGAAGCTCAGCATGGAGCCGCCGACGAGGTTGACGAACCGGGCGCCGGACGCGTGGGAGACCATCGACATGGCCGGGATGGGCGAGAACCCCGCGACGCGGTCCGGACCGTACTTCTTGATCGTGTGGACGTGCGCCGCGGCGACGATCTCGGCGGCCTCGTCCCACGTGGCGCGGACCAGCCCGCCCTTGCCGCGCGCGGACTTGTAGGCCTTCGCGCGCTGGGGGTTCTCCACGACGTGGGCCCAGGCCCTGACGGGGTCACCGTCGTGCTGGGCCTTGGCCTCGCGGAACATCTGGAGCAGGACCCCGCGCACGTAGGGGTAGCGGACCCGGGTCGGCGAGTACGTGTACCAGGAGAAGGCAGCACCGCGAGGGCAGCCGCGGGGCTCGTACTCCGGGGAGTCCGGCCCGACCGAGGGGTAGTCGGTCTGCTGGGTCTCCCAGGTGATGATCCCGTCCTTGACGTAGACCTTCCACGAGCACGAGCCGGTGCAGTTGACCCCGTGGGTCGAGCGGACGACCTTGTCGTGGCTCCACCGGTCGCGGTAGAAGTCGTCCGCGTCCCGTCCGCCCTTCTGGGAGAGGGTTCGCAGATCGGCAGAGACGGTGCCCTTGGTGAAGAACCTCCTGCTGCGGACGAGCGCGTCGCTGAGCGCGCCGTCCATCCCGAGGTCGGTCGCGGGGCCCTTCGGCGGTGGGGTCAACGGGTTTCCTGTCCCTGGGCTGCGGTGCGGCGGACGACGGTGAGGGTGAGGAGCAGGGCGAGCGCGGCGGTGCCGCAGAGCATCCAGAGCCCGATCGCGTAGGAGTCGGTGCGTCCGTAGACGTAGCCCATGACCAGCGGCGGGACGAACCCGCCGAGACCACCGGCGGCACCGACGAGACCGGTCACGCCGCCGACGCGGGAGGGGTCGGTGACCTGGGCGATGAGGGCGAAGGTGGCCCCGCTCCCGGAGCCCAGGGCGGCCGCCATGGCGAGGAACGCGACCGTGCCCACGCCGCCCAGGGGCGGGGTTCCGGCCGAGATGGCGGCGCCGACCACGACGACGCCGAAGCCGGCGGCGAGCACGGGGATCGTGCCGAGCTTGTCGGCCAGCCACCCCCCGACCGGACGCATGACGACCGCGACGACCACGAAGCCGGCCATCCGGTTGGCGGCATCGTCCGGTGTGAGCTGGTGCGCGGTCTTCAGGTACGACGGCAGGTAGACGGAGAACGCGACGTAGCCACCGAACGCGACCGCGTAGAGCAGGCATGCCTGCCAGGTGATCGGCAGCCGGGAGTTCGCCGCGATCCGCGACGTCAGCGACGTCGTCGGCACGACCCGGCCAGGGGCGTCGCGCATGATCAGCCAGGCCGCGACCGCGTAGACGGCCAGCACCGACGCGGTGATCAGGAAGGGCGACGTGGCGCCCAGGTGGTCGGTCAGCTTGACGGTGGTCAGAGCGCTGATCGCCGTGCCGCCCATGCCGGCACCGAAGATCCCGATCGCAAGACCACGCTTCTCCGGCGGGAACCAGGAGTTGACGAAAGGGACCCCGACGGCGAAGGCCGTGCCGGCGACACCGAGGAAGAAGCCACCGACGAGCAGCAGGGTGTAGGAGTCCAGCGCCACGAAGGCGATGAACAGCACGGGCAGGATCGTCACGCCCGAGACGATGGGGAACATCACGCGGCCGCCGTAGCGGTCGGTGAGCCCACCCACGACGATGCGGCCCAGCGAGCCCACGACCACCGGCACCGCCACGAGCAGCGCGACGTCGGACTCGCTGAGCGGGCCGAGGCTGCCGGTGGTGCGGAACAGAGGGCCGAGGGGGCTGATCAGGGCCCACGCCCAGAAGTTGACCGCGAACCCGAGGGTCGCCATCGCGAGCATCAGCCAGGGGGACCTCGTTGCCGTCCGGCGGTCGGTCTCCGAGACCGTGGTGTCGGCGTCCGTCATCTCGGTCTCCTCCTCAGGCCACCGAGGGAGGCGGCGCCGTCGGGACCCACTGGACGGCACGCTGCGGCGCAGCGACAGAGGCGAACGGCCCCCACGCGCAGGCAGTACGGCTCGGACGCCCCTCCGGCCGCGGGACGTGCGTCCACCGCGTGGTCGCGGAGTTTCAACCCGCCCCCCACCTGGGAAGGGCCCCCACGTTCTTGCACGTGTCGAGGGAAGGGGATCGCCGATGTCGGTGATCGAGGTCAAGATGAGCGCGATCTACCACGCAGCGCACGACGTGCTGCCGGCGAAGGCGACCGCGTTCGCCCAGCAGGCCGGGCACGTCACCGACGCGATCCAGCCGGTCGCCGCCGAGACCGCCAGCGCGGGCAACCACCCGATCGGTGGCGACCTCAGCGACCTGGCCGTCGAGCTGTTCTGGCACCTGCGCGAGATGGTGCGCACCCTCAACGACAGCGCCACCGGCCTGGATCGTCTCGCCGACGACCTCGTCGCGGTCGACGGGGAGGCGGCGGCCTGGTTCGACCGGCACCGTCAGTACGTCGGCGACCCGACGCTCGCGCCTGAGCCCGCAGCACCCCAGGTCTGAAGGGCTGATCCGATGGTCAACGCGACGACGGGCGGCGGCAGCGGTGCGCTGATCGACCAGCTCGACCCGCTCTTCACCGAGATCGCCTCGCTGCTCGGCGAGCTCGCCGGCAACGAGGCGGCCTGGGCGGTGCTCGACGGCCAGGAGACGCAGCACCTCCAGGACGGCTGGACGCGCGAGCCGGGGTGGTTCACCATCCCCGGCACCTACGGGTTCGAGACCCAGGCGCTCTACGTGGCGATGCACCCCACCCACCCCGACTGGTACGAGAGCACGGTCACCAACGCCGACCGCGAGCGGCTGGTCCAGGAGGCGATCAACCAGGTCTGGAACGACTCGCACGACTCCTGGGCCAACAGCGCGCTCCCCACGGTCTACCGGTCAGCGAGCCGCAACGTGTGGGAGCCCGAGCCCTCGGCGATGACCGGCCCCGTCGCGCAGCTGCAGTCGCTCACCCAGTTCATCAACGACCAGCTCGCCCCGGGTGCCGGCTGGTCCTCACCAGGGTCCACGGGGTCGCCCGACTGGCTGGCCGACCTGCAGCAGCACTGGCCGGCCACGTCGGAGAGCTCGTCGACGTTCTACGAGTTCTGGGACGACGTCAACGACAAGTGCGGTCTCTACCTGCACGCGGCGGCGCGCCTGGCCTCCACGAGCGCCCAGGTCGCCGGCACCATCTCGGACTTCCAGACCAACCTGCTCGAGGCCACGACGAAGGCGAGGGACCGGGTCGTCGAGGCGCTGCAGCAGTGGCAGGCGTGGAAGGACGACAGCGGGGCCTGGCCCACCGGCGAGATGGCCGACAACAGCGACGTCAAGGCCATCCTCGGCCACGTCAACTACGTCAGCGGCATCATCGCCTACTTCCCCCCGGCCTCGTTCGTGGCCGGTGGCGTCAGCCTGGTCACCGGCACCGCCGCCTACCTGGTCCCCGACAAGTCCGCGATCATGGAGTGCCTCCAGGCCGCCAAGGCCGACAAGGTCAGCCAGGGGTTCATCAACGACCTGGTCACCATCGAGGACAACATGGGCAAGGTCCTCGACCGCCTCCGCGTCGAGCCGCCGGCCGACGGCAGCACGACGGGCACGCAGGGCTTCCAGTCCTACGTCGCCGACGTCGTCGCCAACCGACAGGACTGGCGGCCGCTCGACGTCGAGCTCTAGGGACCCGCGTCAGTTCCGGCTCAACGTGAGCCGACCGGTGACCTCGTCCCAGTGCGACGCCGTACCGGTCTCGGCCTGCACGTCGACCACGCGGTACGTCGTGGTGCTCGGCGTGGTGGCCACGGCGACGAGCTTCATCGAGACGAGGTCGAGCGACTCGCTCACCGCCTGGGTCTGGCCCTCGCACGAGGTGCGGGTGGTCACCGACCGGTAGCCCAGGTCGACGCGGACCCGGAGCTCGCTCAGGTCGGTCTTGACGGGGTAGGCGTCGATCTCGTCGGTGAACGGGTCGCCGGACCACGCGAGCGGTCCGGCGCCCACCTCCTCGCGCAGCACCGTGGTCGCACAGCTCCCGCCCAGCTCGGTGACCTCCTCACCCTCGTAGGCATAGGTGCTGGCGAGGTCGGAGAAGCGGTCGCGCCAGGTGCCGCGGGCCGACATCCGCACCCGGAGCTCGGCGCTGCGGTCCCAGGTGGTGGTCGAGTCGGCGTCGGCCCTCTCACCGCTGTCGGTCAACGACAGGGTGCCGCTCAACGTGGCGTCGAGGACGTCGGTGACCCGCACGCGCCGCGCCGATGCCCGGCAGTTGTCACGCTCGTCGGACTCACGCACCCGACCGGCGGCGTCGACACACACCACGACGTGGAAGGAGCCGGTCGCCGACCGAGGCACGGCGACCCGCAGGCCCACCGGCACCGAGCGCCCGGCGGCCAGGGCCCGGACACCACGCCCGGCCAGGACCAGGTCACCTCGACCGCGGGAGCGGTCGCGCGACAGGTAGACCCGCACCGTGGTGGCCCCGGCCCGGGCCCGGCCCTGGTTGCTCACGCGAGCGCGGACCGTGAAGGGCCGGCCAGCGGCCACCTGGGGCGGGGGCTCGGCGACCGTCGAGACGGTGAGGTCGGGTCGTCCCGACGCGGGGCGGGCGGGGTCCACGACCGCAGCCGTGGCCGGCGGGACGACACCGGCGAGGAGCACGAGGGCGGCCAGCGGCACCGTACGGCGGCGAGTGGGAGGGGTGGAGTCGTTCATCGGTGCGGTCTCCTGAGCTGTGGGTGGCGGGTCGGGTGGTCGGGCTCAGTCGGCGCGCACCAGGGCGGAGCGCCCGAACGCCAGCCACACGCCGGCCACCGCCATGGCCGGGGCGGCGAGACCGGGGATGCCGGGCACGCCGGTGACGAGGCTGAAGCCGAGGGTCGCCACGGAGAGCAGGCCGGCGCAGGTGCCCAGGACCCGGGAGACGAGCCGCTCGCGCCAGGCCATCCACGCCAGCGCGCCGGCCGACACCAACGCGCCCAGCCACACGATGTAGGGCCCGAAGTCGACCAGGACGTAGTAGGTGAACAGCCCGCGCTCGTCGTACGCCGACCTCTCGACCCCTCCCGGGACGTAGCGGCTCAGCGCGCCCATCCACCCGGCGGCCAGGGTCAGCCCGCCGGCGGTCGCCACCAGCCCGGCGCTCACGACCGGCGCGGCGGCGGACCACTCGAAGCGGGCCTCGACGTGACGACGCCACTGCGCGGCGAGGACGAGCAGGCAGGCGACGGCGAGGAACCCGCAGACCAGGCCCACGTGGTAGGCACCGGCGGACAGGTCACCCATGTCGTCGGGGGTGACGGTGTAGCGCGGGTCGTCGAGCGAGGCCTGGGGCCGCGGCACCACCAGGCTGCAGACGGTGCCCAGGACCCCGGCGGGCACGGCCCACAGGGGCCAGGCGACGAGCCGCCCGTCGGAGCGTGGGGCCGGGACACGGAGGGTGGCGTGGTCGAGCGTCGACATGGTGGGGCCTCTCGGTTCGGGGGTGGTCGCGACCGGGGTCCGGCACGGCGACCACCCTCGCCAGCGCCGCGACCCACCGGACAGGGACGCTGGTCGTCACCTGGGTGGGACACCACGCTGTCCCACCTGCGGGGACACCGGCCGGGCGATCGCCGGGCCGGATGCCCCGGGGCGGGGGCTCAGGCCCGGGGGTCGACGCCGACGCCGGCGTCGCGGGCCCTGGCCACGAGCGCGGCGCGGTCGTTGACGTCGAGCTTGGTGAAGATGCGGTGCACGTAGTTGCGCACGGTCTTGCCCGACAGCACCAGGGTCCGGGCGATGGTCGTGTTGTCGCAGCCGCGGGCCACGAGCTCGAGCACCTCGCGCTCGCGGTCGGTGAGCTCCTGGAACGGACCGCCCGAGACGGTGCGAGCCCCGACGACGTAGGACATCGCGCGCTCGGCGACCGTCGGGCTGAGCAGCACGCCGCCGGCCGCGACGGTGCGGACCGACCGCTCGATCTCGTCGGGCTCGGCCCCCTTGAGCAGGTAGCCGCGTGCGCCGGCGCGGATCGCGGCGAAGAGCGCCTCGTCGTCGCCCAGCATCGTCACGACCAGGACACCGGTGCGCGGGGCCTGCCGGAGCACCTGCCGGGTCGCCTCGACGCCCGACCCACCGCCGAGGTCGAGGTCCATCACGACGACGTCGGGGCGCGCGGCGAGGACGACCTCGACCGCCGCCGCCTCGGTGGCGGCCTGACCGACCACCTCGAAGCCGTCCATCTCCTCGAGCAGCGCGGTCATCCCGATGCGGAAGGTCGGGTGGTCGTCGACGACGACGATGCGCACCGGCGCGGTCACGGCAGGCTCATCGTGACGCGGGTGCCGCCACCGTCGGACCGGGCCACCTCGAGGGACCCGGAGAGCTCGTCGGCGCGCTCCTGCATCGAGGTGAGCCCGATGCCGCGCGCGGGGTGGTCGGAGATGCCGTTGCCGTCGTCGGTGATCTGCACCGTCACCGGGCCGGCACCGCCCCCGGCCACGCGGACCGTCACGCGGGTCGCGGCAGCATGACGGTGCGCGTTGAGCACGCCCTCGGCCGCTACGTGGTAGACCGCGATCTGGCGGCGGGTGTCGAGGCCCTCGAGCCTCGTGGTGTCGACCTCGACGATCAGGCCCGCCGACCGGAACCGGTCGGCCAGCACGCCCAGCGCACCGGCCAGGTCGCCGTCGTCGAGCGCGGCCGGCAGCAGCGCGCGAGCCAGCATGCGGA
>CALRVO020000195.1:0-7104 GCA_943371595.1 Sphingomonas paucimobilis | reverse complement strand
TGCAGCGCACCGACGTCGGCAACACCGACACCGACCCCGACCTCATCCGGGCCGCGCAACGCCTCGACATCGTGGCCAGCGAGCTGCAGGAGAACGTCATGCGCACGCGCATGCAGCCGATCGGCCAGGTCTGGGCCAAGATGCCGCGGATGGTGCGCGACCTGTCGCACCAGCTGGGTCGCGAGGTCGCGCTCGAGCTCGAGGGACACGAGACCGAGCTCGACCGCACGCTGCTCGAGGCCCTCAAGGGCCCGCTGACCCACCTCGTGCGCAACTCCCTCGACCACGGCCTCGAGGCCCCGGCCGACCGCGTCGCCCTGGGCAAGCCGGCCGCCGGTCGGCTCCACCTGCGCGCGTTCCACGAGAGCGGCCAGGTGATCATCGAGATCACCGACGACGGCCGCGGCATCGACCCCGAGCGCATCGCCGCCGCGGCGGTGACCCGCGGGGTCGTCAGCCGCGACGCGCTGACCCGCATGGAGCCGCGCGCCATCCTCGACCTGATCTTCCGGCCCGGCTTCTCGACGGCCGAGCAGGTCACCAACGTCTCCGGGCGCGGCGTCGGCATGGACGTCGTCCGCACCAGCATCGAGCGGATCGGCGGCACGGTCGACCTGGCCAGCGTGGTCGGCAAGGGCACGACGGTCCGCGTGCGGATCCCGCTGACCCTCGCGATCATCCCGGCCCTGGTGGTCGGGCAGGGCGGCGAGCGCTACGCCATCCCGCAGGCCAACCTGGTCGAGCTGGTCCGCCTCGAGGGGCAGGACCTGGCCGAGGCGGTGGAGGTGCTCGCCGACTCGCCCGTCCTGCGGCTGCGCGGCCGGCTGCTCCCCCTGGTCGGTCTCTCCGAGGTGCTGGGCGAGCCCTGGGTCAAGTCCGAGCCCCTCACCGTGGTGGTCGTGCAGGCCGACGACGTGCACTTCGGGCTCTGCGTCGACGACGTGCACGACACCCAGGAGATCGTCGTCAAGCCGATCGGGCGCCAGCTCAAGTCACTGATGATGTACGCCGGGGCCACGATCATGGGCGACGGGCGGGTCTCGCTGATCCTCGACATCGCCGGCATCGCGCGCGAGCGCGCGCTGGTCTCGCCCGACGAGCACGTCGACGAGGTCCGCTCCGGGACCGTCGACAGCAGCGCCCTGCTGGTGCTCGAGGTCTCCAACGGCCGCCGGGCGGCCCTGCCCCTCACGGCGGTGTCGCGCCTCGAGGAGTTCTCGCTCGACCGGATCGAGCGCTCCGGCGCCGTGCAGGTCGTCCAGTACCGCGACGGGATCCTCCCGCTCGTGTGGCTGGCCCCCGCGATCGGGTTGACCTCGTCGCCACCACCGGACGAGCAGCTGTCCGTCGTCGTCCACGAGGACGGCGACCGTCGGGTCGGCATCGTGATCGACCGGGTGCTCGACGTGGTCGAGGAGGCCTTCGTGCCCTCGGAGGTGGGACGCCGTCCCGGCGTCCTCGGCTCCGCGGTCGTGCAGGACAAGGTGACCGACCTGGTCGACCTCGACGCCGTCGTGAGCCCGCTGCTGGTGGGTGCCCGATGACGACCACGCCCACCGCCGACCCGACCGGTTCCGGCGCCCACGCCCTGGCCCGGCAGTACTGCACGTTCTGGGTCAACGGCCTGCACCTCGGGCTGTCGGTCGAGCACGTCCAGGAGGTGCTGCGCTACCAGCAGCTCACCCGGGTGCCCAACGCCACGGACACCGTGCGTGGCCTGATCAACCTGCGCGGACAGATCGTGACCGCGCTCGACCTGCGGTGCCGGCTCGGACTGCCGCCGCGACCGGTCGACGAGCTGCCGATGAACGTCATCGTCCGCAGCCGCGGCGAGGTCGTCTCGCTGCTCGTCGACGACATCGGCGACGTGATGGACACCGCCGACCACGCCCTCCAGCCGACGCCGGCCAACCTGCCCCTCACGGTGCAGGACGTCATCCGCGGCGTCGTCCCCCTGTCCGGCTCGATCCTGCTCGTCGTGGACGCCGACCGCGCGGTCGACGTCTCAGGCGTCACCGACACCCTCACCGAAGGAGCATCATGACCCAGCTCGCCCAGACCCCGAAGGCCAACGGCCGCGCACGGACGACCAAGGCCGCCGACCCCGGCTTCCGCGAGAACGTCGCAGACCTCGAGTCCGTCGACCTGTCCTCGCTGCCCGGTGTGCTCGACGGGATCCCGACCCGGGTCATGCTGGCCGACCGCACCTTCACCATCACCTACGCCAACGCGGCCACCCGCGAGGGCCTGGTGCGGCTGGCCGACTGGCTGCCCATCAGCCCCGACGAGATCGTCGGCGCCAACCTCGACATCTTCCACAAGAACCCGTCCTACCAGCGGGCGATCCTCGACGACCCGAGCCTGCTGCCGCGGCGCGCGCAGATCCAGGTCGGGCCCGAGACGCTCGACCTGCAGGTGCACGCGCTCTTCGACCCCGAGGGCACCTACGTCGGTGCGATGGCGAGCTGGGAGAACATCACCGACGACCTGCGCAAGGAGCGCGAGCTGCAGGAGTCGATGCGCGACGGCACCGCCATCAACAAGGTGCTCGCCGGCCTGGGCTCAGCCACCGACGTGGAGACGGCCGTGAGCACCGTGCTCGACGCGGTGCGCACGGAGTTCGGCTGGGCCTACGGCTCCTACTGGCAGGTCGACCCGTCGGTCAACGCCCTGAAGTTCGTGCAGGAGTCGGGTGACGCGGGTGCGGAGTTCCGCCGGGTCACCCTCGAGGCCTCCTTCGAGCGCGGGGTGGGCCTGTCAGGTCGGGCGTGGGCGACCGAGGACCTGTTCTTCGTCCGTGACCTCGGTGAGATGACCGACTGCGTGCGGGCCCCGGCGGCCCAGCGGGTCGGGGTGAAGTCCGGGGTCGTGTTCCCGATCATGCTCCACGGCAAGGTCAGCGGAACGATGGACTTCTTCGTCACCGAGACCATCGAGCCGAGCGCCCAGCGCCTCGACGCCCTGCGCAACGTCGGCCGCCTGGTCTCCCAGGCCATCGAGCGGATCAGCCGCGAGGCCCTCGAGCGCGAGCGCGCCGCGGCGATGGCCGAGAAGGTCGACCGGGTGCTGGCCGTGGTCCGTGCGGCCAGCGAGGGCGACCTGACCCAGACCCTCGACCTCGACGACTCCGACGCGATCGGTCAGCTCGCCGGCGGTCTCGGAAGCCTGCTGGGGACGCTGCGCGAGAGCATGGTCAACATCGGGCGCACCGCCGACAGCCTCGACGTGGCCGCCGAGCAGCTCACGATCCTCGCCCAGGGCATGGGCGACGGCGCCTCCCTGACCAGCGACCGCGCGACCAGCGCGACCAGCAGCTCCTCGGAGGTGTCGGCCAGCATCCAGACGGTGGCCAGCGCCGCCGAGGAGATGACGGCCAGCATCCGCGAGATCGCCCAGAACGCCACCGAGGCCGCGACGGTCGCCACCGGTGCGGTCGGCGTGGCGAGCTCGGCCCAGGACACCGTGGCGAGCCTGGGCGAGTCGAGCGCCGAGATCGGCCAGGTCATCAAGGTGATCACCTCGATCGCGCAGCAGACCAACCTGCTCGCGCTCAACGCGACCATCGAGGCAGCACGCGCCGGTGACGCCGGCAAGGGCTTCGCCGTGGTGGCCAACGAGGTCAAGGAGCTCGCCAAGGAGACCGCCCGGGCGACCGAGGACATCGGCCAGAAGATCGAGGCCATCCAGGGCGACACCCGCGGCGCGGTCTCGGCCATCAGCGAGATCGCCGAGGTCATCGGTCGGATC
Organism: Sphingomonas paucimobilis; assembly: GCA_943371595.1. Taxonomy (GTDB): domain Bacteria; phylum Actinomycetota; class Actinomycetes; order Propionibacteriales; family Nocardioidaceae; genus Nocardioides. The sequence continues at coordinate 3,357 of CALRVO020000195.1, read as the reverse complement.
AACGACATCCAGACCACGATCGCCTCCGCGGTCGAGGAGCAGACCGCCACGACCAACGAGATCGCGCGCAGCGTGACCGAGGCGGCGGGCGGCGCCAACGGCATCGCCGACGACATCACCCAGGTGTCCTCGGCCGCCGACGACACCCGTCAGGGCGCGCACAACACCCTGCAGTCGGCCACCGAGCTCGCGACGATGGCCAGCGAGCTCAAGGCGCTGGTCACCAAGTTCCAGGTCTAGCGGCCCGGGACGACCCACTGCGGCACCCACGAGGGCGCCGGGCGACCTGCCCGGCGCCCTCGTCGTACGCTGTGCCGCAGGTCGGGGGGTGGACGCACCACCCGCCGGAGGAGCCCGGCTCCCCGGACCGGCCGCGGGCCTGGGAGGGGGTCGGCTGGTGGAGCTCGTCGTGCTGCCCGCTGCCCCGACCGTCGACCCCGCCACCGGGTTGCTGGTCGTGGCCCACGACGCCTCCGGGGCCGGCGAGGTGCTGGTGCCCGGGGACGAGGTCGTCCTCCGCGACGCCGACGGCGAGTTCCACGCCGGGGTCGTCGCCGCGCTGAGCGTGCGTGACGGACGGCTCCACTACAGCCTGCGCCAGGGCGTGCGCCTGCCCCCCGAGGCCGCCCGGGCCCGTCTCGCGGGAGCACCGACCGCTCCCCCCGCCCAGGGCGTGAGCGACCAGTCCCTGCTCGACCTGCTCGGCGAGCTGCGCGACACCGACCCCGACACCGACACCGACTGACCCGCGCGCGTCAGCCGGTCTCCTCCTCGAGCAGCGCCCAGTCGGTGACGATCGGCGCCAACCGCGCCTCGGCCCACAGCGGCAGCTGGTCGAGGTGGTGGTGGTCGCCGGGCCGCGCCGAGGCCCCCATCGGCACCACCCAGCCGCCGGCCGTGCGGTCGGCGAGGTCCCAGACGTAGCGGGCCACCGCGCCGCGGTAGGCGCGGTCGCTGACGCCCGGCAGCGAGCCCACGCAGCGCACGCAGTCCTGGTCGCCGCTCAGCGGTACGCCGGGCACGAGCGGTGACGCGTGGTCCTCGGTCACGTCGAAGGGGTGCACCGGCGAGAAGACGTGCGTCTCGCCCCAGGTCTGCGGCCACCCGGACGCCTCGACGTCGGCCTCGGCCGCTCGGGCCGCCTCGGCGAGGTCGATGCCGAAGGGGGTGCCGGCGGCGGCCAGCGCCGGCAGCGCGAGCCCGACCGCGACCGTCACGTCGAACCACGGCGCGACCACCGGGTCGGGCGCCGGCGCCCGCAGCGGGTCGAGCACGGGGTGTGCGGCGATCCGGGTGACCAGCGCGGAGCGCCAGGCGGCGTAGGCCGCGGCGTCGGCCGAGTCGGCGCGCATGTGGCCGTCCCAGCCGGCCAGCCGCGCGGGCGCGAGGTGGCGCAACGCGTCACGACCGCCGAGCAGCGCGTCGTCGTGGATGGCGGTGAAGTCGTCGGTGGTCAGTCCGGTGCGGTCGCCGAGCAGCTCGCGGATGCGGTCGGCCCGGTGGGGCGGCGCGAACTCGGCGCCGATCTCGGCGCTCTCGGGGCCGCGACGGTCGTTGGCGGTGACGACCTGGCCGTCGGGGCCGACGTCGACGCGGTGCCGGTCGGTGCGCCACCCGGTCCAGCGCCGCTCGGCGTCACGCGTCGGCACCCGGCCCGCCCAGCGGTAGCGGACGGTGCCGTGGACGTCGGCGACGACCACGTTGTTGACCGGCTCGACCCAGTGCTCCATGGCGGCGTCGACGTCGTCGACCGTGCGCGCGCGCAGCAGCGGCAGCAGCGCCTCGAACCCCAGGTCACCGAGCTCGGTCGACGGCCCGCGGAAGCCGACGCCGGGCAGGACGGTGGGGCCGTCGTGGTCGGGGCCGACGTCGTCGAGGTCCTGGTAGTCGGCCATCGCGTTGGTGATCGCCCAGGCGACGTCGCCGGCGTGGGCGAAGTGCTGCACACCGGGCACGCCGGTGAAGGTGAACCCGACGACGTCGAAGGGGTCGTCGGGGTCCTCGCAGGCCAGCCGCACCTGGTGGTAGACCCCCGGCGACTCGAAGGTGCGGTGGGGGTCACCGCCGACGAGCGGCAGGCCCGACGCGGTGCGGGCGCCCCCGACGGCCCAGGCGTTGCTGCCGGCGGGCAGCGGTCCTTCGTGGGACAGCAGCGCCGCGTCGTCGCCGAGCACCTCGCGGACCCGGCGCTCCCACAGGGCGGGGCCGATGTCGGCGAAGAGGACCTGCTGGGCGTGGAAGGTCGCCAGCGGCATCCACACCGGCCACGGCTCGGCCGTCACGCCCGCGGCAACCAGCTCGGGCGGGGTGGTCGTGTCCGGGTCGGCCAGCGCGGCGTTGACCCCCTCGACGTACGCCGTCAAGAAGGCCTGGGTGGGCTCGCTCAGCGCGTCGTAGGCACGCTGCGCCGTGTCGAGCAGCCGGACCCGTCGCGAGAAGCGGTCCCACGGCTCGCCGGCCGCACCGACGAGCCGCGCGGTCGTGCCGGTGGCGCGCCGGCGCAGCCACTCCAGCTGCCACGCGCGGTCGCGGCCCACGGCGTGCCCCTGCCCGCGGGCGAGGTCGAGCACGTCGGTCGCCCTGATGTGGGGCACGCCCTGGGCGTCGCGGTAGGTCCGAGCCATGGTCGGTGACGCTAATCCATCACCGTGGACGCTCGAGCCGGGTCCGTGCGATCAGGACGGCACAGCGCCGAAGTCGCCGCGCTGGAAGGACTGGTAGGCCTCGAGCACCTCGGCCTTGGTGTTCATCACGAACGGCCCGGCCCAGGCGAGCGGCTCGCGGATCGGGCGGCCCCCGACGACGATCACGTCGAGCTTCGGGGAGCGGCTCTCCTGCGTGCCGTCGGCGGTGACGGTGAGGTAGTCGCCAGCGCCGAGCACGGCGGACTGACCAGTCTGCAGGGGACGTCCGCCGTCGGCGCCCCCGCCGACGGTGCCGCGTCCGTTGAGCACGTAGACGAGGGCGTTGAAGTCGACGTCCCAGGGGAGGTCGAGGCGGGCACCGGGCTCGACGGTGGCGTGCACCAGCGTCATGGGGGTGTACGTCGACCCGGGGCCCTGGTGGCCGTCGACCGACCCGGCGATGACGCGCACGAGCGCGCCGGCGTCGGGGGTGGTGAGCAGGGCGACCGCGCGCGACCGGATGTCCTGGTACTTCGGCGTCGACATCTTGGCGTCGCGGGGCAGGTTGACCCACAGCTGGATGCCGTGGAAGAGCCCGCCCTGCTGCACCAGCCACTCGGGCGGGGTCTCGATGTGGAGCAGCCCGGAGCCGGCGGTCATCCACTGGGTGTCGCCGTCGGTGATGGACCCGCCGCCGCCGTGGGAGTCGTGGTGGTCGAAGACGCCGTCGATG
>CALRVO020000194.1:0-7108 GCA_943371595.1 Sphingomonas paucimobilis | reverse complement strand
TCTGGTCGGCGGTGTAGGCGTGGATCGTGGTCATCAGGCCCTTGACGATGCCGAGGTCGTCGTTGAGCGCCTTGGCCATCGGGCCCAGGCAGTTGGTGGTGCACGAGGCGTTGGAGATGACGTGGTGCTGGGCGCCGTCGTAGTCGGTGTGGTTGACCCCCATCACGACCGTGATGTCCTCGTTGGAGGCGGGCGCCGAGATGATGACCTTCTTGGCGCCGGCGTCGAGGTGGGCCTTGGCCTTGGTGGCGTCGGTGAAGAACCCGGTGGACTCGACGACGACGTCGACCCCGAGGTCGCCCCAGCCGAGGGCGGCGGGGTCGCGCTCGGAGAACGCCTTGATCTCGGTGCCACCCACGACGATCGCGTCGTCGGTCGACGACACGTCGGCGTCGAGACGCCCGAGGATCGAGTCGTACTTGAGCAGGTGGGCGAGGACGGCGTTGTCGGTCAGGTCGTTGACACCCACGATCTCGATGTCGAGACCGGACGCACGGACGGCCCGGAAGAAGTTGCGGCCGATGCGGCCGAAGCCGTTGATCCCTACGCGAACGGTCACTGCGATGCTCCTGAAAAAGTCGTCGGTCTGAGGCCGTGGCCGACCCTACCGTCACCCGACCCCGTCGACGGGCACGCGTCCCGGCGTACGTGCCGGTAACCGTGAAGGGGTGTCTCAGCCGACTCGGACGACGTGGTCGGGGTGGTCGGTGACCAGGCCCGCGGCGTCGAGGGTGACGGTGGCGGCGACGCCGAGGTCGGGGGCCGTGCACGCCACCACGACGACGTCGTCGGTCTGCGAGACCAGCTCGTAGGTCCAGGTGGCCCGCTGCACACGCAGGTCGAGCCGCACGTGGACGGCGTCGACCTGCACCGGGGCGCCCGGGGCGAGGTCGAGGCGGTGCACCGGCAGCGTGGGGCTCATGGCGGACGCCTCGAGGTGGACGTCGAGGGCTCCGTCGAGGTCGGCGCGATGGACCCCGTCGACCGACCACCGGTGGTCGGTGTCGCGCTCGAGGAGCACCTCCCCCGACCCGTCGCGCCCCGCCACCTGCACCTGCGCCACCCGCGTGCGCCAGTCAGGACCGACCTCGACGTCGTAGGACACCGCGAAGCCCGCACCGTCCTGCACGCCCGTCACGGCACCCCGCACCCGGTGGATCGCCCCGACCGACACCGGCCAGCACACCTCGAAACCGTCACGCGCGCCCTCGTGACGCCAGCACGCCTGCGAGGGAAGAGCACCAAGTCGCACGTTCAGATCCTCCCGCAGAGCAGCAGCAGGACGCCACCAAGGACCAGACCAGGAACAAGCCACCGACCGAGCAGGAGCAAGCCGGAGCGAGGATCCCCACCACAGATGGGCGCCCGGGCCACGGACCGGGACGACCACACGGCGTCCTCGACCAATGGAACTAATCGTCGTCGGCGAGCATCTCGGGCGTCAGCGACGCCTCGGTGTCGGGTACGCCGAGCTCCTCGGCGCGCTTGTCGGCCATGGCGAGGAGCCGGCGGATGCGCCCGGCGATGGCGTCCTTGGTGAGCTGGGGCTCGTGGAGCTGGCCGAGCTCCTCGAGCGAGGCCTGCTTGTGCTCGAGGCGGAGGGTGCCGGCCAGGCGCAGGTGGTCGGGCACCTCCTCGCCGAGGATCTCCATGGCGCGCTCGACGCGGGCGCCCGCCGCGACGGCGGCGCGGGCGGAGCGGCGCAGGTTGGCGTCGTCGAAGTTGGCGAGCCGGTTGGCGGTGGCGCGGACCTCGCGGCGCATCCGGCGCTCCTCCCAGGCCCTCAGGGTCTCGTGGGCACCGAGGCGGGTGAGGAGCTGGCCGATGGCGTCGCCGTCACGGATCACGACGCGGTCGACGCCGCGCACCTCGCGGGCCTTGGCCTGGATGCCGAGGCGCCGGGCCACGCCGACGAGGGCGAGCGCGGCCTCGGGGCCGGGGCAGGTCACCTCGAGCGAGGAGGACCGGCCGGGCTCGGTGAGGGAGCCGTGGGCGAGGAAGGCCCCGCGCCAGGCGGCGACGGAGTCGCACCCGCCACCGGAGACCACGGCGGGGGGCAGACCTCGCACGGGGCGGCCGCGCTGGTCGAGCAGCCCGGTCTGGCGGGCGAGGGACTCGCCGTCCTTGACGACCCGCACGATGTAGCGGCTGCCCTTGCGGATGCCGTTGCCCTGCACCATCACGACGTCGGACTTGTGGCCGTAGACCTCGTCGATGTCGCGGCGCAGGCGGCGGGCCGCAGCACCGGTGTCGAGCTCGGCCTCGACGACGATCTTGCCGCTGACGATGTGGAGGCCACCGGCGAAGCGGAGGGTGGTGGCGACCTCGGCCTTGCGGCAGCAGGTCTTGGTGGTCTGGGTGTTGGCGAGCTCCGCCTTCACCTGCGCCGTCATCGCCATGAGGGCGATCCTCCCACGGGCGTCAACAACCCTCGCAGCCGCCCGGAAGAGCGCTGAATGTCCTTGCCTGGTTGGGCAAACGAGGCCTCAGTCGTCGTCGTCCATGATGCGGGCGTAGACGGCGGCGAGCTTGTCGGGGTCGTGGCGCGGGGAGCCGTCGTCGCGAGCGACGTCGGCCAGGACCAGCCGTCCGCCCGTGGCCGTGACGACCTGCCGCAGCTCGTCGGCCTGGTCGTCGGTGAGGTTGGACACGTCGGCCAGGACGGTGTGGACCGACAGGTCGGGGGCGTGCTCGAAGAGGACCGCGAGGTGGTCGGCCGGGGCGAACCCCCCGGTCTCACCGAGCTGCTCCTCGAGGTTGAGGACGACGACCAGCCGGGCGTCGGTGGCCGCGATCGCGTCGCGCAGGGCGGGCACCCGGACGTGCGGGATGACCGAGGAGAACCACGACCCCGGCCCGATGAAGGCCCAGTCGGCCTCGGCGATCTTGGTCAGGGCCACGGGGCTGACCTCGGGGTCGGGCGGCTCGAGGTCGAGGGAGGTGATGACGCCCTCGGTGGTCGCGACCTCGACCTGGCCGCGCACCCGGGTCAGCGCGTCGGGGTCGCCCGGGACGAGGCCGCGCACGTCGGCGCGGATCTCCATGGGGGTCAGCGCCATCGGCAGCACCCGGCCCTTGGCGCCCAGCAGGCGCCCCACCCAGTCGAGGGCGTCGACGTGGTCGCCGAGCAGCTCCCACAGGCTCACGATGAGCAGGTTGCCGACGACGTGGCCGCGCATGTCGCCGTTGCCCTCGAAGCGGTGCTGCAGGACCCGGGCCCAGGTGTCGCCCCAGGTGTCGGAGCCGCAGAGGGCGGCCAGCGCCATGCGGAGGTCACCAGGCGGGAGCACGCCGAACTCGCCCCGCAGCCGCCCGGAGCTGCCGCCGTTGTCGGCCACCGTCACGATGGCGGTCAGGTCGTCGACGGTCAGGTCGTCGACCAGCAGGCGCAGCGCGGACAGCGAGGCGTGCAGGCCGTGACCGCCACCGAAGGCCACGACGGCCTGGGCGCGCGTCACCGGGCCCTCACTCGCGCCCCAGGTCGCGGTGGGCGGCCTTGGCGTCGAAGCCGGCGGCGACCAGCCGGGCGGTGATCTCCTCGGTCATGGCGACGCTGCGGTGCTTGCCGCCGGTGCACCCGATCGCGACCCGCATGAACCGCTTGTTCTGGCTGAGGTAGCCGCCGGCGACGCCGGTCAGCACCGGCAGGTAGGCGTCGAGGAACTCGGCTGCGCCCGGCTGCGAGTGGACGTAGGCGGCGACGTCGGGGTCGCGCCCGGTGCTGTGGCGCAGCTCGGGCACCCAGAAGGGGTTGGGCAGGAACCGCATGTCGGCGACGAAGTCGGCGTCGACCGGGATGCCGTACTTGAAGCCGAAGCTGATGACGGTGACCTTGAGCGCGGTCGACTCGGGCGTGCCGAAGGCCTCGGCCACCCGCTCGGTCAGCTGGTGCACGTTGAGGCTGGTGGTGTCGATGGTCAGGTCGGCCTCGCCACGCAGCTCGGCCAGCACCCGACGCTCGCGGTGCAGGCCGTCGAGCAGGCGACCCGACGCCTGCAGCGGGTGGGGTCGGCGGGCGGCCTCCTGACGGCGTACGAGGACGTCGTCGGCGGCGTCGAGGAACAGCAGCGTCGTACGCCGTCCGCCCGACTCGGCGACCTCGCGCCGCTGGGCGAGGTGGCTGCGCAGGCTCGCGAAGAACGACCCGGACCGCACGTCGACCACGACGGCCATCTTCTGACGGGCCCCGTGGCTCTCGTCGACCAGGCGCACGACGTCGGGCAGCAGGCTGGGCGGGAGGTTGTCGACGACGAAGTAGCCGAGGTCCTCGAGCTCCTTGGCGGCGGTGCTGCGCCCGGCGCCGGTCATGCCGGTGACGATGACGAGCTCGCCCCGGACCGGGACGGGCTCGGGGACGGAGACGTGGGTCGGGGTGGTCATGACTCCTCGATCTCGCCGGTGGCGGTGTTGACCGAGACAGTCTTGCGGCTCGCGGACGCGGCCTCCACCGCAGCCTTGATCGACTCGGCGGTGCGGGGGCCGATGCCCGGGACCTCGGCGATGTCGGCCACGTCGGCCTCGCGGAGCTTCTTGAGGGACCCGAAGTGCTTGAGAAGCGTCTTGCGACGGACCTCGCCGAGCCCGGGGACGTCGTCGAGCATGCTCTCGACCATCGTCTTGGAACGGCGTCCGCGGTGGTGGTTGATGGCGAAGCGGTGGGCCTCGTCGCGGATGCGTTGCAGGAGGTAGAGGCCCTCGGACGACCGGGCCAGGATCACCGGGTCGTCCTCCCCCGGCAGCCAGACCTCCTCGAGCCGCTTGGCCAGGCCGCAGACGGGGATGTCGTTGATGCCGAGCTCGGTCAGGGCCTGCTGGGCGGCCGCGACCTGGGGCGGACCACCGTCGACGACGACGAGCCCCGGGGCGTAGGCGAACTTGCGGGGGCGGCCGGTCTCGGGGTCGACCAGCATCGGGCCCTGGTCGGTGTGACGCGTCTCGGAGCGGGTCTGCTCGTCGAGCAGCCTCCGGAAGCGCCGGGTGATCACCTCGTGCATCGAGGCGACGTCGTTCTGGCCGTCGACGCCCTTGATCACGAAGCGCCGGTACTCGCCCTTGCGGGACAGGCCGTCCTCGAAGACGACCATCGAGGCCACGACCTCGGTGCCCTGCAGGTTGGAGACGTCGTAGCACTCGATGCGCAGGGGCGCCTCCTCGAGGTCGAGGGCCTCGCGGATCTCGTCGAGCGCGCGGTTGCGGGTGGTGAGGTCGCTGGCCCGCTTGGTCTTGTGGAGCGCCAACGCCTGGCGCGCGTTCTGGGCGACCGTCTCCTGCAGGGTCTTCTTGTCGCCGCGCTGGGGCACCCGGATCTGCACCCGGCTGCCCTTGAGGTCGCTCAGCAGGGCCTCGAAGGTCTCCAGGTCGGTCGGCAGCGTCGGTACAAGGATCTCGCGCGGCACCGAGTCCGCGTCGCCGGCGTAGAGCTGGAGCAGGAAGTCGTCGACCAGCTCGGGGGTCTCGCCGTCGCTGACCCGGTCGGCCACCCAGCCCCGCTGCCCGCGGATGCGGCCGCCGCGGACGTAGAAGACCTGCACGGCGACCTCGAGGGGGTCCTCGGCAAGTGCGATCACGTCGGCGTCGGCCCCGTCGCCGAGGACGACGGCCTGCTTCTCCAGGGCGCGGTTGAGGGCGCCGAGGTCGTCGCGCAGGCGGGCGGCCTTCTCGAACTCCATGGCGTCGGAGGCGGCGTACATCTCCCGCTCGATGCGCTTGACGAAGGGCCGGGTCTGACCCCCCATGAAGTCGCAGAAGTCGTCGACGATCGCGCGGTGGTCGTCCTCGCTGATCTGGCCGACGCACGGCGCCGAGCACTTGCCGATGTAGCCGAGCAGGCAGGGCCGCCCGATCTGCGCCGAGCGCTTGAACACCCCGTTGCTGCACGAGCGCATCGGGAAGACCCGCAGCAGGATGTCGACGGTCTCGCGGATCGCCCACGCGTGGCTGTAGGGGCCGAAGTAGCGGGTGCCCTTGCGCTTGGCCCCACGCCCCACCATCACCCGCGGGAAGTCGTCGCCGACCGTCACCGCGAGCCAGGGGTAGGACTTGTCGTCGCGGTACTTGACGTTGAACCGCGGGTCGTACTCCTTGATCCAGGAGTACTCGAGCTGGAGCGCCTCGACCTCGGTGTTGACGACCGTCCACTCGACACGGACCGCGGTCGTGACCATCGTCGCGGTGCGCTGGTGGAGGTTGGCGACGTCCTGGAAGTAGGACGACAGTCGCGCGCGCAGGTTGTTGGCCTTGCCGACGTAGATGACCCGGTCGCGCGCGTCGCGGAAGCGGTAGACCCCAGGCTGGGTCGGGATCGACCCCGGCTCCGGCCGGTAGGAGAGGGGTCCCCGGGTGGGGCGGGTGGAGCGGGTCGGAGGCACGGCTCCACCCTACGAGCGGGCACCGACACGACCTCCTCCGGTGCCGGTCTCGCGGCGCGGTGCGCTCGACCCACAAACTCGCGTGGCTTACTCTACTTTCATGCTCCCCCGCGACCGCTACGGACTGACCCTCACCACGGGTCCCGACGCCGCGGCGGCCTACGCCCGCGGCCTGGACGACCTGCTCTGCCTGCGCTCGGGATCAGCCGCCGCGTTCGCGACCTCGATCGTCCTGGACCCGACCTTCGCGCTCGGCCACGCCGGCCTGGCGCTCGTGGGCCACGACCTGTGCGTGGAGGTCGACGTGGTGGGACGGATGCGCGACGCGGAGCGGTGGGCCCACCTCGGCTCCGCGCGTGAGCAGAGCCACGTCGCGGCCGTCCTGGCGCACCTGCGCGGCGACTCCGCCCTCCTCGTCGACCACCTGACCCGCTACCCCGTCGACGCGCTGCTGCTCTCGGCCGCCGTGCCGACGATCGCGTTCGCCGGCGTGACCGAGGTGCCCGAGCAGGCGTGGACGATCGTCGAGTCGGCGGCCCCGGCGTACGGCGACGACTGGTGGTACGCCGGGCTGCTCGCCTTCGTCCGGCAGGAGCAGCGCCGGTGGGACGAGGCGATGGACCTCGCTCGCGCCTCGCTCGCCCAGCAGCCCGACGCCGGCCACTCCGCGCACGCCCGGGCGCACGTGCACTACGAGACCGGCGACCACGCGGGCGGGCTCGGCTGGATGGACGACTGGG
>CALRVO020000193.1:0-7109 GCA_943371595.1 Sphingomonas paucimobilis | reverse complement strand
GGCGGTGGCGCTGCGCGACCGCCGGCCGCAGTCGTGGCCCGGGGCGTTCGCTAAGGTTCGCGGGTCGAGGACGTGAGTGCGTGGAGGTGGTCCGGGTGACGACGGTCGGCGCCGACGAGGTCGACGTCCTGTGGCGACGCTACAAGGAGACGGGCTCGCCCGAGCTGCGCAACCAGCTCGTGCTGCAGTACTCGCCCCTGGTCAAGTACGTCGCAGGTCGCGTCCGCAGCGGACTGCCGCAGAGCGTCGACTCCGCCGACCTGGTCTCCGAGGGCGTCATCGGCCTGATGGACGCGATCGAGCGGTTCGAGCCCGACCGCGGGTGGGCGTTCCAGACCTACGCCGTCCCGCGCATCCGCGGCGCGATCATCGACAGCATCCGCGCCGCCGACTGGGTGCCGCGCTCGGTGCGCAGCAAGCTGCGCGACATCGAGAAGGCCCGTGAGGCCCTCCAGGCCCGCCTCGACCGGCCGCCCACCGACGCCGAGCTCGCCGCCGAGCTCGACCTGACCACCCAGGCCCTGCGCGACCTGCGCGAGCGCCCCACCTCGGTCTCGACCGTCGAGGACGACGAGGTGGCCGCGCTCGACGACCTCGCCCCGGCCGTCGACGCCGCGCTCGAGGACGCCGACACCCGCCAGGCGCTGCTCGACGCCCTCAAGACCCTGCCCGAGCGCGACCAGATCGTCATCGCCCTCTACTTCTTCGAGGGGCTGACCCTGGGCGAGATCGGCCAGGTGCTGTCGGTGACGGAGTCGCGGGTCAGCCAGCTGCGCAGCCGGGCCACCGCCTCCCTGCGCCAGGGACTCGCCGAGGCGCTCAGCTCCTAGCCCGACCCCACGGTGGTCGAGGAGGCCGCCCGCGGCCGTCACGAGATCACGACCTGACCCCACGGTGGTCGAGGAGGCCGCCCGCGGCCGTCACGAGACCACGACCTGACCCCACGGTGGTCGAGGAGGCCGCCCGCGGCCGTCACGAGACCACGACCTGACCCCACGGTGGTCGAGGAGGCCGCCCGCGGCCGTCACGAGACCCCACCACCGCAGCCGACGTGGTCGAGCCGACCTGCACCTGCGGCCGGGTGGTCTCGTGACGGTTGCCAGGGCAACCTCCTCGACCATCGTGTGGTGGCGTCGCCCGGCGTCCGCGTGTGGTGGGGTCAGGCGGGGCCCGTCGACGGACGGGCGGCCATGATCACCGGCCGGAGCGCGGCGGGGGAGGTCGCCTCGGTGGCCAGGGCCACGATGGCCTCCGACCTGGCCTCGGTGGTCAGCGAGGTGTCGGCGGCGATCGCCTCGATGCGGTCCGCGGCGGCGCGCAGCCGGGCGGCGAGGTCACGGGCGGAGGTTGTCATCGCCGGGTCGGCCACCGGCGGGGCGGGTGCAGGGGCAGGGGCGGCAGGGGGAAAGAACGAGCTGAGGGCGTCGTCGAGCCGGTCTGGCGGCGCCACGTCCGCCCGGGCGAGCGGTTTCGCGGGCAGTGCGGGACTCGAGGTGGGACGCGGCCCGGGGGAGGGGGCTGCGCCGATCTCGGCGAGGAGGGCGGCCGCGCGGCGCTGCTCACGGAGACATGCCTCGCGGTTGACCCGCCGCACCCGGTGGACGATGTAGGCGGCGCTCGCCGCGATCGCCAGCCCGATCGCGGTGAAGAGCGCGAGGTTGATCAGCAGCATGGGTCGACTTCCCGGCGTGGAGGCGTTGCGGCGCCAGGATACGGCCCACCGACGGGCCTGCGCCGAGGTTCGCGACAAGCCCCGACCCGTCGACGTGACGACTCACATCGTGAAGCCATCAGGTGGGGGCGCGCCCTGCCGATGATTCCTGCATGAGAAGGCTCCGTGCGCGACGTGCCGAGCGGCGTGCCCTGGTCGAGGCGGCCGCCGAGGCCCGGCGCGACGCCTTCTTCGGCCCGCTCCTGGCCGCCATGGAGGCCGACGGCGCGGCCGGGGACGAACCCGACCTGCCCGAGACCGACCTGCCCGAGACCGACCTGCCCGAGACCGACCCGCTGAGCACCCGCGACCCGCTCTGCGACCCCGACCACGACTGGTACCACGAGGACGCCCCGTGCGCAGTGCTCCTCGCGGCCGAGCTGGGGATCGACCCGGGGACCGGGGAGGTCCTCACTCCTGGGGTCGCCGCGCTCATGCAGGGCGCCACCGCGGGCCAGTGGTGCACCACCCTCGACCGACGTCACGTCGCGTGGTCGTCGTACGGCGCATGAGCGGTTCGGACCCGGGGCTCAACCGGGGAGGTCCGAAGGCCGATACCTGGATCATCCGCACCCTCACACCCCCGAGGTCATGATGTCGACAGCCCAGCAGATCCTGCCTCTGCCCAGCCTCGAGCCCGCGATCTTCGCGTCCCTGGCCGTCGAGCTGGGTTTCGTGCCCACCGCCCCGGCGCACCCGCTCACGCCCGACGAGGACGCCGCGGGGCCGGTGCTGGCGCTGGCGCTCCTGCCGGTCGTCGACCCGGCACCGTCCGCCGGGTCGGAGGTGACCGGGGACGCCGAGGAGCTGAACGAGGTCGACGAGCCCGTGCAGGACTGGACCGAGACCGAATCCGAGTCCGGGCACGACTGGGCCGAGCCCGAGGGGTGGTCGGCGCAGGCGTGGTCGGACGAGGAATGGTCCGAGGACGAGCCCGCGGCCGAGGAGGTCGAGGCCGTCGAGGCTGTCGAGGCTGTCGAGCCCGTTGTGCCCGTCGAGTCACCGGCGACCCTGGGTCACGGACTGCCGGCCCCGCGGGTGCCGAGCATGCCTCCCATCTCGCGGGCCTGACGACGATCTCGCTCGGTCGGTCCCGAACCTGGGCGATCCCGCCGCCTGCCCCCACGGTCCGGCAGACTGGACGGGTGAGCCGCGCAGGTGCGCGGGCGGACAACGAGCACGAGGGCCGGACGTAGCAGTGAACGACTCAGCGGGGCTGTCCCCGATCCCCTGGCGCTACGTCGACCTCGACCTGCTCGAGGTCTGGCTGTGGGAGACCGCCCACTTCGAGGCCAAGGTGACCGCCGAACCCAACTCGTTCGCGTGGGAGGTGGGCGACCTCGTGGTGTCCAACGACGGTCAGCCGCGCTGGCTGACAGGCGGTCGCGCGACCGACTTCGCCGCGGCCGAGCAGGCCGTGCGCGAGGTGATCGGCAAGTCCTACCCCGTCCGCTACGGCTACCGGCGGTTCGCCGGTCACCTGGCCACCACCTTCGTGGTCGCCTCAGGTGAGCGGATGGACCTCGGTCCCTTCCACGGCACCCGCGCGCTGGTGACGGTGCGGATGCCCGGCGGGGCCGACCAGACCTTCCTCGGGTCGTGCGCGATCCACCACTACGAGCTGTTGCTGACCCCTGACACGGGTCACCAGGTCAAGATCCAGCCCTCCTACATCGTCGCGGTCACGGGCGAGAACGGTGCCAAGGGCCCCGCGTCGTCCGCCTCGTCGTTCGCCGGGGTGGGCCGCATCTACCGCGGCAAGGTCGTGCGCGGGTGCACCGGGTCACCCGGGTTCCTGCCCGACACCATCGAGCACTCGGGCGCGCCCTGCCAGGTTCACGAGGCCTCGGTGCCTCGCACCGCGCAGGGCCGGCCGACCTGAGCCGCACGGCTCACGAGACCTGGCCGAACTCCCAGTGCCAGGGCTCGGGCTTCGAGCCGCCCGCACGCGCCCAGGCCGGGTCGACCCAGCCCCAGCGTGGGGCGTTGGCCACCAGCCAGTCGTGCTGCGGGGTGCCGAAGGACTCCGCGCCCCCGCACAGGTCGACGGCGAGCGCCCACCCGTGGTTGCTGGTGCCCGGCACGGCCGCCAGCGTCGGCTTGCGGGCGAACAGACCGACCTGTGCGGCATAGGTCCGGTAGGAGTCGGTGAGGCACAACGGCGCCCCCAGCGCCTCCTCGTACGCCGAGGCCAGCACGTCGAGGGCCCGCGCGGCGTCGCAGCGCAGCAGGTGCCCGGGAGCGGCCGTCACGGGGCAGAGCAGGTTGGTCGGGACCATCCCGTTGGCCAGGCCGCCCCACCCGGCGCCGGTCGACCCGGCCGTGCCGAGCAGGTAGGGCATCGGGTCGACGTCGTACCCGTCGACCTGGACCTCGAGGTGCAGGTGGGGCCCGGTGGCGTTGCCGTAGGCACCCACGGCGCCGATGAGCTGGCCGGGCTCGACGACGTCCCCGGGCTCGACGTCAGAGCGCTCCATGTGGGCGTAGGTGGTCATCACCCCGTCACCGTGGTCGAGCGTGGTGTAGAACGGGCCGGCCCACGGGCTGTCCGCTACGGAGACCACGGTCCCGGCCAGGACGGCCACCACGGGGGTACCCGGAGCAGCCGAGAAGTCCAGACCCGTGTGGTGTGTCGCCCAGTGCGGTCCGGTCTCGCCCCACCGGCCGGTGAAGGTGAAGTCGCCCTCCGCCACGGGGGACACGAAACCCGCCGTCGCGGAGACCTGGGTGTCCAGGCCGCAGCTGATGGTCTCGGAGTTCGCCGGCTCGCGGCGCGGGCGCCGCTCGCTGCGACCCGCGGGCGCCGGACGGCCCAGCGTCACCCGGGCGACGGCGACCGGGGAGGACACCGGGAGCACCACGACCTCGGCGCTGGGGCCGTCGGCGACCAGCATCATGTCGGCGCCGACGTAGATCCCGACGTTCTGCAGGCTGGTGCGCCGGGTCCCGGTGAAGACGAGGTCACCGACCTGGACCTGCTCGTAGGGCACCGTCACGCTCGCGGCGAGCTGCGCGGCCGGGTCCGCGCCGATCTCGAACCCACGGGCCGCCCAGAGTGCCTGCGTGAACCTGCCGCAGTCATAGCCGTCCGGGCCCGCGGCCTGCGCCTCGTACGGCGTGCCGAGCTCGGCGAAGGCCCGCGTCACCGCGGCGATGGTCTCGGCGGGCAGCACGGTCAGCATCGAGCGCCCCCACCTCGTGGAGGCCACCCCGCGCACCTCCACGGGCCGCTTGGCCCCGCGTCGTCCGGGCGCGGCTGCGGGGACCAGGTCGAGCGGGCGGAACCGGTCGGGGAGGGTCTCGGGGTCGAGCATCTGCGCGGCCCGCGGAGCCCGCACGCCGGCCCGGTCCAACGAGCGCAGGTAGGCCTCCCACTGCTGGGCCGCGGCGTCGTTGCGCGCCGCCTGCTGGGCCTCGGCGACCGCGTCGGCCGCGCCGACGGCGCGCTCTGAGGCCCGGGCCAGCACCTTCGCCTGCTGCTGGATCTGCTGGAGCATCGCCTCGGACCGCTGCTCGGCCTCGCGGGCGGCGTCCTCGGCCCGCTCGGCCTCCTCGGCGAGGATCTGCGCGCGGTCGAGGACCTGCCGGGCGCGGGTGTCGCGCGAGCCGGCCAGCGACATCATCAGCTGGGTCGACAACCCCGCCTCGAGGGCGTCGCCGGGGGAGTCCGAGCGTGACGACAGCACCGCGGCGAGCGGCGACGACCGCGCCCCCATGCCCTCGGTGTAAGCCGCGACCATCGAGGAGCGCAGCTCGGCCCTGGCCTCGTCGACCGCGGTCTGGGCCTGCGCGAGCTCTGCCTGCTTGCCCGCCGCGACCTCCCGGGCCGCGGCTGCGTCGGTGCGGGCCTGGCGGAACCCGACGGCCGCCGAGACGAAGGCGGCCTGGATCTCGGCCGCCTTGGTGGCCAGCGTCGAGATGTCGGCGTCGCGCAGCTCCCGGCGCAGCGCCGTGAGGGCCTCGGCCCCGGAGCGGTCCCCGCTGTCGCCCGCACCCGAGCCGGCCGCCGCCGGGAGTTCCAGCGGGCTGTCCGCCCGTGCCCCCGGTGCCGGCGCGGCGGCACACGCCAGCGCCACGACGATGCTCGTCACGACGCCGACCAGACGAGGCTGACGGGCGCGGGCGCTGCGGTCGTGCACGGGGGTCCTCCTTCGCACGAGGGGCACCCGTGCGGACGTACGGCGAGATCAGGAGAGGTATCGGCGTCGCCACAGGCGTTCTGGACCTTTTCGACCGCACGGCGTTGACCGGGTGAAGTCCGGACCCAGGAGCACTCAAGAACCACCACCACCGGGTCGATCCCTAGGGGGAGGACCGGCGGGACAGGCCGGCCCCCACGACCGAACGAGGGCAGGAACGATGACCACGAGCGCGCCCCTGGACGGGACGGTGCCCGCACTGCTGACCGGTGCCAGGAACCACGGCACCGGGTGCCTGCAGGTCGTGGACCAGGGCGAGGTGCGGTCCGGACAGGTCTACCTCGTCGACGGCGCGCTGGTCGCGGTCGACGTCGACGGCTTCCGACCACGCGTGGGGCACCGGCTGCGGTCCGGTGGCCTGGTCTCCGCCGAGGCCTTCGACGACGCCGTCGCCGCGTGCGGCGGCGACGTCCGCTCGCCGCTGGTCGGCCCCGTGCTGGTCGAGCGCGGCCACCTCGCGGCCGACGTCCTCGCCGCGGTGCACCGCGAGATCACCCTCTCGGCCATCGGTGCCATGGCGACCTGGGTCGGCACCGCGGGCGTCTTCGTCCCCGGGACGACCACCACGTCCTTCACGATGCAGCCGGTCGCGGTCGGCACGGTCCTGCGGGCCGTCGTCAAGCGCCGCGCCCGCTGGGACCTGCTGTGGGGCGCCCTCGCGCCCGGCGTACCGGTCGAGGAGTGCTACCCGGTCGTCCGGACCCGGCCCACCGACGCCGTCCGCTCGGCTGTCCCCGCCGAGGCGCAGGCGCTGCTGCGTGCCATGGACGGGCACCGCACCGTCGACGAGGTGGCGGGGGAGTGCGGCTTCACCCGCTTCGAGACCGGCTACCTCCTTCACGCCCTGGTCCGCGCCCGCCGGGCCGAGGTCGTCGTGCGCCCTGGGGAGCCCACCCACGTCCTGCAGGCGCACCCCGTCCCCGAGTACACCTCGGTCGTCGCGCCGCCGGTGACCGCGGCCGTCCCGCCGGCTCCGGCCCCCGTCGCCCCCGTCGCCCCGGTCGCCCCCGTTCCCGTCGCGGCAACCCCGGCGGGCTCGGACCGCGACGCGACGGCGGACGCCGCACGGGCGGTGCGGGCCAAGGCGATCGCGGCTCTCGACCGGCACCTGGCCGCGGTCGACGACGTACAGGCGGCCCTTGGCCGCGCGCAGCAGCACGCGGCCGACCTGGCGCTCGACACGCCCCGGCTCCAGTCGG
>CALRVO020000192.1:0-7124 GCA_943371595.1 Sphingomonas paucimobilis | reverse complement strand
CAGCGACCAGGACAGCACCCCGGGCCGGCTGTCGCTGCTCGGTCAGCCGCTGGTCGACGGCCAGGTCGGCATCACCACGGCGGCCCCGACGGCCACGGTGACGGTGACCTCCGACAAGGGCGGTTCCGCGACCGTCCCGATCACCGTCTCGGGCGCCGGGATGCAGGCCGACGCACCGGTCGCCGCCGCGTTCGCGAGCCCCGTGGACGCCGCTCCCGGGCAGCGGGTCACGCTGACGGGGACCGGGTCGACGGGGACCATCGCCACCTGGGCGTGGCGCCAGGTGCCCGCCACCGGGACCGACGACGTCCTGGTCCCGGTCACCGACGCCAACCGGGTGACCCTGGGTGGAGCGGCCAGCTCGGTGGCGACCTTCAACGCACCGACCGGTTTCACCGGGCCGCTCGCGTTCGAGCTCGTGGTCTCCGGCCCCGCGGGCACCAGCGCCCCGGTGGTCGTCACGGTCGCCGTGGTGGACTTCGACCCGACCCAGCCGCCCCCGACGCCCACGGCTGACGCCGGAGCCGACCGCACCGTGCGCCGGGGCACGACGGTGACGCTCGACGGATCGTCCAGCGCCCTCGCGGACACCTTCGCGTGGACCCAGGTCAGCGGTCCGCCGGTGACCCTGAGCGGTGCCGCGACCGCGAGGCCGAGCTTCGTGCTGCCGTTGATGGCCCTGCCGACGAGCACCACGGGCACGAACCCGTCGTACGCCGCCAACGCGACGCCGGTCGTGCTGCGCCTGACGATCACCGGACAGGGCCAGCAGGCCACCGACCAGGTGGCCGTGGCACCGCAGCCCGAGACCCTCACGATCGCCGCGGCGGAGTTCCGCGCCGGCAGGGAGTGGCGGGTCAGCGGCACGAGCACCACGCTCGCGGGCCAGCGCGTGGCCGTGGTCCTCGGTCAGGACCTGACCGGCCGGGTCCTCGGCTTCACCACCGTGGACGCCGTGGGGGCGTGGAGCTTCCGCGGGGCCGGCGCGGTGGCACCGGGCACCCAGACGACGGTCAGCGCCGTGAGCACGATGGGAGGAAGCCAGACCGCCGTCACCTTCCGAAACCGCTGACATGTCGATCCCCCACGAGAGCCGCACCCCGTCCCGGGTGCGGCTCTCGTGCACGTGGTGACCAGGACGGCAGCTCCGATCGAGCCATGGTCGGACCTAGTCACGGGCCACCCACCTTTGGGGACCCGCACACCCCCAACCTGGGGCTGCTGCACGGACGTCGCCGCCCGCAGGATGTCGAGTGGGACACAGCCGGCACGCCGGCACGAATGGGGGGACAGATGTTGCACATCAAGCTTTTTGGCGCGACCAGCGTGACGATGGACGGCGAGACCGGCGGTGACACAGTCGCCCTGAACCTGGGCGGGGTCAAGCCGCGCCAGATCCTGGAGGTCCTCGCCCTCGCGGCCGGCAACCGGGTGCCGAAGGAGCGGTTGGCCGACCTCCTGTGGGACGGCGCTCCACCACCGTGCTACCTGGGCACGCTCGAGAGCTACGTCTGTGTCCTGCGACGCGGGCTGGGGCTCACCTCCGGGCGGAGGTCGGCCCTCGCCACCGTCATGCGGGGCTACGTGCTGGACCCCGGGGCGGTCAGCGTCGACCTGCTCGACTTCCGGCGCCTCGTCCGGCTCGCGGGCGCGCAGGAGACCGGACCGACGCAGACGCTGGAGGTGCTGCAGCAGGCCCTCGCCCTCGTGGGCGGGCCACTCCTGGCCGACGAGGCCTACGGGTCCTGGGCCGTGGCCGAGCGGGAGACGTTCACGCGTGAGCTGGTGACCGCCTCCTGCATGGCCGCGACGTGCGCGATCGCGGTCGGGGCGCACGAGGTGGCCGTGAGCGCGGCCCGACGGGCCATCGCGACCGACATGCTGGCCGAGCAGGCGTGGTGCCTCCTGATGCGCGCCCAGAGGGCGGCAGGACGGCCCACCGACGCGCTGCGTACCTACCTCGAGCTGAGGGGCCACCTTGCTGCCGAGCTCGGCTCCGACCCGTCGGTCGAGAGCCGGAACCTCTACGTCGACATCCTCCGCGACGTCGACGCCGACGCCGACCGCCGAGGCGGCACGCACGACCCCCGCGAGGAGGTGCAGCTGCTCATGCACCTGCTGCGTCAGGTGGTGGCCACCATCCCCGGCTGGCACGAGCCGCGGGACGACCGCACCCTGGCCCTGGTCGCCGCGCGCCTGGACGCCTGAGCACGTCCGCGAGCAGCGAGCGTCTCGAATCCCCCAATTTTGGGGGTGCGAAGGCCCCCCGGTTGAGGGAGACTCCCGACCATGCAGCGGGGGGATCGCCGGGAGAGCGCCTCTCACACGACTGCCGCCACGCGGGCACGGCCCGACCGGGTCCTGATCGTCGACGACCACCGGACCATCACCGATCTCGTGTCGATGGCCCTGGACGCCGAGCCCGACCTCGAGTGCGTGGGCGCGGCACACAACAAGGACGAGGCCCGCGCGCTGGCCACGCTCCACGACCCCGACATCATGCTGGTCGACGTCGATCTCAAGTCCGAGGACGGCCTCGACCTCGCAGCCGAGATGCTCGAGGTCCGACCGGAGCTGCGGGTGGTCGTGCTGACTGCCCACGGTGACCGCAAGGTGCTGCGCCGTGCCGCCAGCATCGGGGTGTGCGCGCTCGTCCCCAAGGACGGGTCGCTGCCCGAGCTGCTGTACTGCGTGCGGCGGGCACGTCCCGGGGGGTTCATCGTTCCCCCTAGTCTCCTGCAGACCCTCGTGGTGGAGAAGTCCGACCAGCACGGGTCGGTGGCCACGAGCGCCGTCCTCACCCCACGCGAGCAGGTCGTGCTGGATCTCCTGGCCGACGGCCGCGACGTACGCCGGATCGCGTCCGAGCTCTGCATCTCCACCAACACGTGTCGCGGCTACGTCAAGACCCTGCTGAGCAAGCTCGGGGCCCACTCCCAGCTCGAGGCCGTCGTCATCGCTCGCACTCAGGGACTCGTTGATGAAGGACACCGCTGACCACCTGTTCGAGACCGCGCCCGCGCAGCTGACCGTCCGCTCGGAGATCATCCGGTTCACCAGCTGGAGCCTGCTGGCGCTGGTCGTCCTCACCGTCGCGACCATCCTGATCGCCCACCGGATCGCCAACCACCAGGCCCTCGAGCACGCCAGCGCGGAGGGCGCTTCCGTGGCCCACGAGGTGGCCGCGCCGCTGATCGACGGGCGCGCGCGCCGCGACCCGTCATCGAGCCCGGAGCTCGACCTCATGCTGGGCAGTCGGATCGAAGCGGGCAGCCTGCGCCACATCAAGCTGTGGGACGCCGACGGCAGGATCATCTGGTCCGACGAGAAGTCGCTCGTCGGTGAGCGCTTCGAGCTCGAGGACGACGTGGCCGCGCTCTTCGGCACACGGGACGTCGTGGCCGAGGTGTCCGACCTGTCCAAGGCGGAGAACGCCCGGGAACGGGGCCAGGGTGACATGCTCGAGGTGTACGTCGGGACCTTCGACGCCGAGGGGACACCGCTCGTCTTCGAGGCCTACCTCCCGGTCGACCGGATGCAGGACGACACCGAGGCAATCGTCGCCGCGTTCGTCCCCCTGGTCGTGGCGGCGCTCATGATCTTCGTCGCCATCGTCCTGCCGCTGGCCGTCTCGCTCGCGCGCCGCGGCAAGCAGGCTCAGCGCGGGCAGACGAAGATGATGCGACACGCGCTGCTCGCTGCCGACCTCGAACGGCGCCGGGTCGCGGCCGACCTGCACGACAGCGTCATCCAGGACCTCGCCGGCCTGGGCTATGCACTGCCCACCCTCACCAAGGAGCTGCGTGGCGACGCCGACATGGATGCGACGCGGGCGGTCCTCGAGCGAGCGACCAGCATCGTCCGCCAGGACACGGCGATCCTGCGCTCGATGATGGTCGACCTCTATCCCCCTGACCTGGAGAACGACGGGTTGCGCACGGCCATCGAGGAGATCGTGCAGACCGAGACGCTCGACGTCGAGGTCGCGATGCCGTCAGACCTGGCGCTCTCGCACGACGCCGGTCGCCTTGCCTACCGGATCACCCGGGAGGGACTGCGCAACGTCGTCAAGCACGCCGGCGCGCACCATGCCCTCGTCGAGGTGGTCGAGGCCGACGGCCGGGTGCTGGTGAGGGTGCAGGACGACGGGTCCGGCCCTGGCTCGGACCCCGGCGTGACCACCGAGGGACACCTGGGCCTGACCCTGTTGCGCGACACCCTGATCGACGTCGGCGGCGAGCTCGAGCTCCGGTGCGTCGAGGGCGGCGGCACGGCACTGGTAGCGAGCTTTCCGACGCCGGTGGAGCCCCGCTGACCCGACCGGTCCCCCACCGTCGCGCGGCTCCAAGGTTCCTCCAAGCCGGCGCGGGCAGCCTGCGAGACATGAGGAGCCTGCGGCCCGCCACCCCGAACGCGTCCGAGGCGAGGACCTCCGTCCTCCGACCACACGCGACCCTCCGCCTCCTGGTGGCCGCATCGCTCTGCGTCCTGGCCTCCCTGGCCCTCACGACGACGGCCCACGCCCACACCGAGCTGGTCAGCAGCACCCCGGCCGCCGGCGGCGTCGCTCCCCTGGCGCTGGACCGAGTCGTCCTCACCTTCAGCACCGACCTGGTGGACGCCGGGACGGCGATCGCCGTGCTGGACGCCCAGGGGCGCGAGGTCCCCGTCCACGACGTCGAGAGCCACGACAGCACCGTGGACGCCCGGATCAACCTGGGAGCGACCGGACCGCACACGCTGCGCTACCGCGTCGTGGGACAGGACGGTCATCCCATCGTCGGCGAGCTCTCCTTCACCGTCGATGCGTCCGCGACCGGGCGAGCGGCCGCAGCCTCCGCTCCTGCCCAGCTGGCCGCGGCGACGAGGAGTGCGACCTCGGAGGAGTCCGCCGACGCCTCCACGCAGGGACTCGCCTGGTGGATGGTGTCGGCGGTCGCGACCGGCGTCCTCGTCCTCCTGCTCCATCGAGGCCACCGACGCCACCGGGCCGTCCCACACCCACGCTGAGACTCGCGACGCCGACCCGGGTGGGTCGCGGAGGCGAGGGCCGCGCGAGACCGTCGCACCTCGGGGACAGCCGTCGGCCCGGACCACAGGGTCCGGGCCGACGTGTGTCGATCAGGTGGTGCTCAGCGAGTGCTCAGCGGGTCAGGCGGGTCACTCCCCCTCGAACCCCGCCACGTCGTCGCCGACGAACAGGTCGGAGACGGCCTTCGCGCCGCCGGGCACCTTGGCCGCGCGGAAGATGTAGCTGGCGTCACTCGGGGACTTGCCGACCTCGAAGGTCAGCGGGACGGCGAGGTCGTCGGTCTCGACGGTGCCGAGCTCGTCCTTGGCCTTGAGCACGCCCTCGGGGGTCAGGTCGCCGTCCTCGCACGCCTTGTCGAGGATCTGGCGCATGACGTCGGCCGCAGCGGTGCCGAACACGACGCCCAGGGTCGGGTCGCCCTCGTAGGCGGCCTGGTAGTCCTTGAGCAGGTCGGGCAGCTTGTCGAAGGGCGCGACCGGCGAGGCGACGTAGAGGTTGTCGATCAGCGGCTGGCTCGCCGGGGTGTCGAGCAGCGCCGGCGCGAAGACCGGGTTGTTGCCGACGATCGGGACGTCGAGACCGATGGACGCCGCGACGCCGGCGACCGAGGCGGTCTGCCCGGGGGCCACGGTGATGGCGATGACGTCGACTCCCTCGGCCTTGAGCTTGGTGACCTGGGCGGTCATGTCGGTGTCGGTCGACTGGATCTGCTGCTCGACGACCTCCATGCCGTGCTGCTCGGCGAAGTACTTCGAGCCCGCGAGCCCGCCCTCGCCGTACTCGCCCTCGAAGTAGATGTGGCCGATCTTGCCGCCCTCCTTGATCGTGCCCTCGTCGAGGAGGTAGTCGAGGACGTTGATCATCTCGACCTCGTAGGTCGAGCCGACCATGGTGATCTCGGGGCTCTCGGTGAGCGACTGCGCCCACGCGGCCGGGATGTTGATCATGCTGTCGGCCTCGAACTGCGGGAGCAGACCGGTGTTGATCGGCGAGCCGATGGTCTGCTCGATGGCCAGCACGTCGTTGTGGATCGAGCTGTAGAGCTGGATCCCCTTCTGGGTGTCGTAGCCGTGGTCCTTGACGACCTCCTTGACGGTGTACTTGCCGCAGATCTTGTCGCCGGCGTTCTGGTTCTTCCAGTAGAGCGCCTGGGCCTGGGTGATGTCCTTGCCGAGCGCGGCGAAGACGCCGGTCAGGTCGGTCAGGGCGCCCAGGCTGATCTCGGTGCCGTCGACACCGCGACCGACCTTGACCCCGTCCTGGGTCGTCGTCTCCTCGTCGGAGGACTTGGTGCTGCACCCGCTCGCTGCCAGCACCAGGGCCGCCGACACCAGGGCGACCGCCCCGCGCTTCGTGGTCGTGTTCATCTGTTGTCTCCTTGGTTGGACGTGTCGGCTTGTGCCGGTGGGTGGTTCGGTTGCTGCTCGGTACCGGGACCGGCGGCAGGGGCCGCTCCCGGTGCACGCTGGGGTCGCCGCAGGCGACGGGCGAGGCCGACGAGACCGCCGGGCTCGAACATGACGACGAGGATGATGGCCGCGCCGTAGAGGAAGGCCGCCGCCTGGCTGGCGCCGATGCCGGGCTGGCCGGGCTCGACGATGAAGGGCAGCGAGCCGGCGTACTGCTGGAAGACCAGGGGCAGGGCGCTGACGAAGGTGGCGCCGAGGACGGCGCCCCAGACCGAGCCGAGCCCGCCGAGCACGATCATCGCCAGGAACTGGACCGACAGGACCAGACCGAACGACTCGGGGGCCACCGAGCCGATCGACAGGGCGTAGAGGACGCCGGCGAGGCCGGCGTACATCGACGAGACGAGGAACGACTTGGCTTTGTAGTCGCGGACGTTGACGCCCATCACCGAGGCCGCGACCTCGCTGTCGCGCAGGGTCTGCAGCGCGCGCCCGGGGCGCGAGCGGATCAGGTTGGCGGCGAACCAGCAGGCACCGATGCACAGCACGAGGCCGAGGTACCAGAGCCGCTCGGCCTGGCCGAAGGAGACGCCGGCGACGGTGAGGGGCGGGTTCTCGGTGCTGGAGAACTCGAAGCCGAAGATCGAGAAGTAGGGCACGAGACGGCCGTTGAACCCGCCGGT
>CALRVO020000191.1:0-7143 GCA_943371595.1 Sphingomonas paucimobilis | reverse complement strand
CCACCGCCGGCCGGCAGGTCGTGCCCATCAGGCTGGGAGACCGGGGAGGGGGGACCCGGTCTCACCCCAGGAGGATCGGGCGGGGGCCGGGCCGACTTGAGGAGTTCAGCCGAGAATGTCGAGCGCGCGCCGCGGCTCGCTGCGGTAGCGCACGATGAGCTCGGCCGTGGCCTCGTCGATCCGGTCGTGCAGCGCCCGCCGGTAGGAGGTGAGCGTGAGCTCGGCCGTCCCCAGCCGCTCGAGCGCCTCGGCGGTGTCGGAGGCGTCGGCCGGCGTCACCCACACCCCGGCAAGGTCGGGCAGGTCGGGCAGCGGGTCGGCCGCGCGGACCCGGTGCAGCGCCTGGCGCACGTAGCCGGTGCCGGTGTCGCCGAGCACGCGTCCGAGCGCGTCGACGTCGATCGGGGAGTCACCGAGGCTGCCGGCCTTGATCAGGTCGACCCGGGCGTGGATGAGGCGACGCCAGTAGGAGATGCGCTCCTCCTCGGTGCGCAGCCGCTCGCGGTAGTCGCGCAGCTCCTCGAGGCTCACCGACGCCAGGTGCGGCGAGGCGACCGCGTCCTTGATCGTGCGGCGCTGTCCGCTCAGGGGCAGGTCGTCGTCGCTCACGGCGGCCACTGTAAGTGATCAGCCGGCCGGCCCGTTCCCACTTCGGTCGACTTCACCCCGGCGTCGCGACGGTGGCGGCTCAAGTGGTCGCCGGGCACGGCCGATGCTCCCGGAGACCCTCCGACCGGGAGCCCCCCATGACTCTGTCCTCCCCGACACGGTCTCGTGACGCCGTCGTGAGACCCCGATGAAGCCCAGTGCCGCCGTCGACGACTGGCTGCCTGCCCGTACGCCGGCCGCCCGCCGCGACCCGCTCACCGGACTGGCGCGCCGCGAGGAGCTCCACGACCACGGCCCGGCGCTGCTCGCCCACGCCAAACGGCTGGGCCGCACGGCGGTGCTGATGGTGCTCGACCTCGACGGGTTCAAGGAGCTCAACGACGTCGCCGGGCACCACGTGGGCGACCACGTGCTCGCTGAGGTCGGCCGCCGGCTGCGCGCCGCCACCGACGACGACGACCTCGTGGTCCGGCTCGGCGGCGACGAGTTCGCCGTGCTCAGCGCCCCCCTCGAGGAGGCCGACGTGGGTCCGGTGCGGGCCCGGGCCCTCATCGACACCCTGGCGGTCCCCCTGGAGATCGACGACCTCACGGTCGCCGTGGGGGTCTCGGTGGGCCTGGCCTGCTACGCCCAGGACGGCACCACCGTCGAGGAGCTGCTCAAGGCCGCCGACCAGGCGATGTACGCCGCCAAGGCGGCCGGGTCGCGGCAGTGGCGGGCCAGCACGCCACCGGGCTCCTACGAGGAGGGCCGCACCCAGCGCCTGGTCGACGACCTCGACGCCGGGCGCGCGGTCGCCCAGCTGCAGCTGCACTACCAGCCGCAGGTCTCGCTGGTCACCGGCGAGGTGGTCGGGTTCGAGGCCCTGGTCCGCTGGAACCACCCCGACCTCGGGCTCCTCAACGCCCGCGAGTTCGTCCCCCTCGCCGAGCGCATCGGCGCGATGGCCCCGATCACCGACGCCGTGCTCGAGATGGCCCTCGGCGACATGGTCACGCTGCAGGGCCACGCGCCGGGCGTCCGGCTGGCGATCAACGTGACCCGCCGCCACTTCCTGGCGCGCGGGCTCGTCGACGACCTGGCCGACGGCGTGCACCGCCACGGACTGGCTCCGGGCGACGTCGTCCTGGAGATCACCGAGCCGGCCAGCACCTTCGCCGCCGAGGTCGACGACGTCTTCAGCACCCTCAGCGCGGGCGGGTTCGCGGTCAGCATCCGCGGCTTCGGCACGGCGCGGTCCTCGCTCACCGCGCTGTGGAACAACCCGTCGGTGCGCGAGGTCAAGGTCGACCCGTCGATCGTGACCCACCTCGACGACGACAAGACCCAGCAGCTCGTCGGCGCCCTGGTCAGCGCCGCACACGGCCTCGGCATCCGGGTCGTCGCCATGGGCGTCGAGGACGGGGCCGCCGCGGCCGCGCTCGGCCGCCTGGGCTGCGACGTCCTGCAGGGCTACTGGGTGGGCGCGCCCGCCCGTCTCGACGACGTCGGCGCGTGGTGCCGGTCGTGGCGCCCCTCGCGGGTGCTCGAGCTGCACCGCTGACCCCGGACGGTCGACCGGTCAGGTGCTCGGAACAGGTCAAGTGGGGCCGTCCACGTCCCGATGACCCAGGTGCGCCCCCGACCCCGTCCCCCGGAGCCCCTCATGCCTCGTCCGCCGGCACCGCTGCCCCCCGCCGCGCCCACCTCGCCCGACGCGGGGCCACGGCGATGAGCACCTGGTCACTGCTGCCCACGGCGTACGTCGTCGCGTCGGCCGGGGTCGTCGGCCTGCTGATCGGCTCGTTCCTCAACGTGGTGGTGCACCGCGTGCCCGCCGGCCTCTCGGTCGTCAACCCGCCGTCGGCCTGCCCGGGGTGCGACCACGTCATCCGGGCCCGCGACAACGTGCCGGTGCTCTCGTGGCTGCTGCTGCGGGGCCGGTGCCGTGACTGCGCCGAGCCCATCCCCGTGCGCTACCCGCTCGTCGAGGCCGGCACCGGGGTCGCCTTCGCGGTGACGGCCTGGCGCCTGGGCGACGACCCCGTGGTGCTGCTCGCCGCGCTGGTGATGGTCGGCGCCGGCATCGGCCTGGCGCTCATCGACCTGGAGCACCAGCGCCTGCCCTTCGCGATCACGCGGGTGATGACGGTGCTGGTGGTGCTGGTGGTGGTCGCCGGGTCGGCGACCGGCGTCTCCGACGTCGCGTGGTCGGCCGTGGCCGTCTCCGTCGCCAGCTGGACCGGCCTCTACGCCCTGCTGCACTACGGGTCCGGCGGCCGGGCGATGGGGTTCGGCGACGTGGCGCTGGCGCCCGTGCTGGGGCTCGTGCTGGGGCTGATGGGCTGGCCGGCCAGCCTGGTCGGGCTGTTCGCGGGCTTCGTGCTCGGTGCGGTGGTGCTGGTGCCGCTGCGGATGACAGGGCACCTGGGCAAGCGGGCCCCCGTGCCGCACGGCCCGTTCATGCTCGCCGGGGCCGCACTGGGCCTGTTCGCCGGCGTCCCGCTGAGCCAGGCCTACCTGTCAACCATGGGCATCGCCTAGGCGCCGGTCGGGCGCCCGCATGGCCCGAAAGGACTAGGCCGGCACGACCGGCGGGCCGTTGCACCCTCGTACGGGTGTCACAGATGATTCAGCAAGCACTTAGCGTCACATCCGTCACATGTCCAGCGCCGGTCTAGAACAATGCCAGTTATTTACTCAAGTACTGGCGGCTCGAGCCGATCTCCGCAAGGCTGAGTGTCGAACCGTGACGAACAGCGTGTTTGCCCACTCCCTGTGCCCTCGTGGCGCGCCGCCGACCTGGAGGTTCCGTGCAGCCCTCGGTCCTTGTCGTCGGCCACGACGCCGACCGGCTGCAGGCGACCCGCGACGCGCTCGCCCTCGGACGGCTCACCAACCCGGTCGTGGGGTGCGAGGACGCCGCCGACACCCGCGCCTACGTGCTCGGCCAGCCGCCCTACGCCGACCGTGACCTGCACCCGCTGCCCGCGGTCGTGGTGACCGACCTGCACCTCGGCGAGGGCAGCGGGCTCGACGTGCTCCGCCTGGTCCGCAGCCACCTCTCGCTGCGGCGTACGCCGGTGATCGTGGTGGCCGACGAGGCCGAGGACCACGAGATCGCCGAGGTCCAGCACCTCGGCGCCGCCGCGTTCCTGGCCCAGCACCTGGCCGCCGACGTGCTGCTCGGGGTCATCCGCGACACCGGGGTCCCCTGGGCCGTCGGTCGCGTCGAGGTCGGCTCGTGACCGGCCCACGACCCGAGACGAGCGCCGCGGTGACGCTCGGGCTCGCCGAGCACGACGCCGACCTGCCGACGACGACCTCGCTGGTCGCCGCCATCAGCGAGCTGCGCACCGGCCTCGCCGACGACCGCCAGGCGCTGGTGCTGCTCGCGGCCACCGTCTCCAACGCCGCCGAGATCGCCGACGTCCACGGCGCCCCGGCCCTCGAGACCGTCTCGGCCCAGGTGGCGCGCCGCACCCTGCAGCACGAGACCCTGCGCGTGCAGCTGCTGCGCGCCTCGCCCCTGGGCGGCTTCCTCGCCGCGGTCGTGGTCGACCGCGACCTGGCCCGGGCCCAGGTCGACGAGCTGCTGGCCGACGTACGCCGCCTGGTGGAGCTGCCCGACGACCAGGTCTGGCCCGTGGTCACCGTGGGCGCCTCCGAGTGCGACGACGACGACATCTCCGCCGTGGTGCGCGACGTGCGCTCGTCGGTGGTCGCGGCCGGGCGCGAGTCGCCCGGCGCGACGCGGTGGCGCGCCGCCGTGTCGACCCCGGACGCCATCGACGAGCTCAGCCGCGCGCGCGACCTCGCCCTGGCGATCGAGTCGCACACGCTGAACCCCGACCAGCTCCACCTGCACTACCAGCCGCTGCACGACCTGCGCGACGGCCGCGTCGTCGGCGCGGAGGCGCTGCTGCGCTGGGACCACCCCGAGCGCGGCTCCATCTCCCCGATGCTCACCGTCGAGGCCGCCGAGCGCACCGGGCTGATCGTGCCGCTGGGCCGGCTCGTGCTCAGGCTGGCCGTGCGCCAGGTCGCCGAGTGGCGCGACCGGCTCGACGACGACTTCCGCATCCACGTCAACGTGTCCCCGCTCGAGCTGCGCGAGCCGTCCTACGTCGACGCCGTCGAGGCCGTGCTCATCCACGCCGGCGTCGACCCCTCCGTGCTGGTCCTCGAGGTCATCGAGACCGCCCTGCTCGCCGACGAGCCGTCGGTCCACACCACCCTCTTCGCGCTGCGCGACCTCGGCGTCGGCCTCAGCATCGACGACTTCGGCACCGGCTACTCCTCGATCGCCCACCTGCACCGCCTGCCGATCGACACCGTCAAGGTCGACCGGTCGCTGATCTCGGGCGTGGCCGACGAGTCCAGCGACTTCATGCTCACCCGCGCGGTCCTCGGGCTGGTCGCGACGCTCGGCGTGCGGGTGGTCGCCGAGGGCATCGAGACCGCCCTCGAGGCGGCCCACCTGCGCTCGATGGGCTGCACCTACGGCCAGGGCTACCACCTGGGTCGCCCGGTCCCCCCGGCGCGGTTCCTGCCCGACCCCCGCACGCGCACCGACTCGACGATCGCCACCGCCTGACGCAGGCGGTCGCTCCGGCGGGCTGCCCGACTAGGAGCTCGTCGACCCGGCTTCGGCTGCTTCGGCTGCTTCCGCTGCCTCGGCGTCGCCGGCCTCGAGCCAGCCGCGGAAGGCCTCGAGGTTGTGGGTGGGCTCGCCGCGCAGCTTGCGCCACTCCCACTCCTTGCGGATCGAGGAGGCGAACCCGAGCTCGAGGATCGGGTTGAACGACTCGTCGGCGGTCGTGAGGACCGCCCCGAGGATGCGGTCGAGCTCGTCGGGGGTCACCACGGCGAGCGGCAGGCGGGCGTCGAGGTAGATGTCGCCGAGCCGGTCGATGGCGAACGAGACGGCGTAGGTGCGCAGGTTCTTCTGCAGCAGCCAGCGGTAGACGCCCTCGTGGTTCTCGTCGGGCGCGCGGCACACGAACGCGTGGATCGCGACGTAGTGCGGGCCGACGTCGAGACGCACCGCGGTCTGCAGCTTCTTCTCGCCGGGCAGCGCGAAGCCGAAGACGCCGGCGTCGGGCCCGCCGGGCTCCTCGGCCTCGAGGTCGTTGGCGGCGAGGTAGTCGCGGATCGTCGCGACGATCTGTGGGTCAGCTGGCATTCGAGGATGCTTGCATGTGGGTGCGGGCCCGGCGGTACACCCCGAGCGTCTGCTCGGCGGTCGCGTCCCACGAGAACTCCTGGGCCTGGACCAACGCGCCCGCGGCCAGACGGGCGCGCTCGGCCTCGTCGCAGGCGACCCGGCGCAGGGCGCCCGCCCAGTCCGCGGGCTCGTGACCGGGGACGAGCAGGCCGCTGTGGCCGTCGCGCACGACGGTCGTCAGCCCGCCCACCGCGGCCGCGACGACGGGGGTGCCGCAGGCCTGGGCCTCGACGGCGACCAGGCCGAACGACTCGTTGTAGGAGGGGACGGCGACGACCGACGCCGCGGCGTACCAGCGGGCGAGCTCGGACTGGGTCACCGGCGGCACGAACCGTACGACGTCGGCGACCCCCAGCTCGTGGGCCAGCGCGGCCAGGGCGGAGGGCCGGTCGAGCCCACTGCCCGAGGGGCCGCCGACGACCGGCACCACGAGTCGTGGGCGCAGGCCGGGGTCACGCTCGAGCATCACCGCGACGGCGCGCAGCAGCACGTCGGGGGCCTTGAGGGGTTGGATGCGACCGGCAAACATCAGCACGACCGCGTCGCGCGGCAGGCCGAGCGCGGCGCGGGCGGCGGCGACGTCGGCGGGCCGGAAGACGTTGAGGTCGACGCCCGGGTGCACGACCTCGACCCGGCCGGGGTCGGCGTCGTAGAGGTTGATGAGCTGCTTGGCCTCGAGGTCGGTGTTGGCGACCAGCACGTCGGCGGCCTCGACGACCTGCTCCTCGCCGATGACCCGCGCGGCGGGCTCGGGGGTGTCGCCGTCGGCGAGGGCGTCGTTCTTGACCTTGGCCATCGTGTGCATGCTGTGCACCAGCGGGACGCCCCACCGGTCGCGCGCCAGCGCCCCGACCTGCCCCGACAGCCAGTAGTGGGAGTGCACGGCGTCGTAGTGGCCCACCGGCTGCGCCGCCTCGGTGCGCAGCACCTCGCGGGCGAAGACGCACAGCTGGCCGGGCAGCTCGTGCTTGGTCAGGCCCTCGAAGGGCCCGGCGGTGATGTGGCGGACGTCGACCCCGTCGGCCAGGGGTACGACGGCCGCGTGCCGTGAGCTCGTGGCGCGGGTGAACACGTCGACCTCGACCCCGCGGGCCGCGAGACGCCGCGCGAGCTCGACGACGTAGACGTTCATCCCACCCGCGTCGCCGGTGCCGGGCTGGTCGAGGGGTGAGGTGTGCAGGCTGATCATCGCGAGCCGCCTCAGGTCACCCATGTCCGTCGCAACCACGCGTCAGGACCGGTGATTCCCGGCCCGTGCCGCGACCTGCCGCTGCGGCCGCTGCTGCGGGCCGCGCAGCAGCGCGACCGCGACGCAGAGCGTCGCCACT
>CALRVO020000190.1:0-7145 GCA_943371595.1 Sphingomonas paucimobilis | reverse complement strand
GGCGGCGACCACGAGCCACAGCACGATCAGCGGGATCGTGACGCCACCGACCTCGGGGGCGTAGAAGATCACGTCGCTGACGGCCGCGGCCACCGGGTCGAACGTGTCGTTGATGGCCTTCTCCGCGTCGGCCAACCAGCCTGGACTGTCCGTGACGAGGGACCCGAGTTCCGTCATGCCGGTCTACCCAACAGCAGCCTCCGGGCATCGGCAACCCCGTCCGCCCGGTGCCCGACCGGCCTCGACTACATTCGGG
This sequence comes from Sphingomonas paucimobilis, assembly GCA_943371595.1. GTDB lineage: Bacteria > Actinomycetota > Actinomycetes > Propionibacteriales > Nocardioidaceae > Nocardioides. The sequence continues at coordinate 6,889 of CALRVO020000190.1, read as the reverse complement.
TCCCGTGAGACTCGTCGTGGCCCGCTGTCAGGTCGACTACGCCGGACGGCTCACCGCCCACCTGCCGATGGCGACCCGGGTGCTGATGATCAAGGCCGACGGCTCGGTGCTGGTCCACTCCGACGGCGGCTCCTACAAGCCGCTCAACTGGATGAGCCCGCCGTGCACGCTGCGCGAGGGCACCACCGACGACGGCGCCGTGGAGTGGACCGTCACTGCGAAGGCCACCTCGAAGGGCCCCGCCGACACGTTGCGGATCCTCATCGAGGAGGTCCTGCACGACTCGGCGCACGAGCTCGGCATCGACCCCGGCCTGCAGAAGGACGGCGTCGAGAAGCACCTCCAGGAGCTGCTGGCAGAGCACCCCGCCACCCTGGCCGACGGCCTCACCCTGGTGCGGCGTGAGTTCCCGACCGCGATCGGTCCGGTCGACCTGATGTGCCGCGACGCCGCCGGGGCCAGCGTGGCCGTGGAGATCAAGCGCCGCGGTGACATCGACGGCGTCGAGCAGCTCACCCGCTACCTCGAGCTGCTCAACCGCGACCCGCTGCTCACCGGCAACGGCGCGGTGCGCGGCATCTTCGCCGCCCAGGAGATCAAGCCCCAGGCGCGCGTGCTCGCCACCGACCGGGGCATCGCCTGCGCCGTGGTCGACTACGACGCCCTGCGCGGCATCGACGACTCCGAGCACCGCCTCTTCTGATGCGCCTGTTCCACATCGCGACCGCCGCCGACTGGGCGGCCGCGAGCGCCACCGGTCGCTACACGACCTCGACGCGCGGGCGCACCCTGGCCGAGGAGGGGTTCATCCACGCGAGCCGGGGCGACCAGTGGCACGGCGTCCGCGCGCGCTACTACGCCGACGTCACCGAACCCCTGGTGCTCCTGGTCATCGACCCGGACCGGTTGACCTCCCCCGTGCTCGACGAGGAGGTCCCGGGTTCCACCGAGACGTTCCCGCACGTCTACGGACCGATCGACCTCGACGCGGTCGTCCAGGTGATCCCGCTCGACCCGATCCCCGCTGCCGCGACGAGCGACGCGCCGGGGCGCAGCACACCCACCGATCCCGGGACCCAGTCCCCCGGCGCCGATGACGCCGCGCCCGCCTCGTTCAGCCGGCTCTTCCTCGAGGAGATGTTCCGCAACGTCGCCATGGCCTGCGTCGTGCTGGTCGTCGTCGTGCTCGCGAGCCTGGCCGGGCGCGCCGTCGACGACCAGTGGGGTGCCGTCACCGGCGCGTTGCTGGGCCTGGTCGTCGGCACCCTCGTCGTACGCCGCCTGTGGCGCCGCGCACCCGCGCACAGCCGCTCGTAGCGGTCGGGTTTGCTCAGCGAACTTTCAGGATAGGGTCCGGCGCGTGAACCTCAACGACACCCTCCCGCGCCCCCTCCACCGCTCGCGCCGCACGGCCCTCGGGCTGGTCCTCGCCTCCGTCGTCCTCGGCGGCACCCTCACCGCCTGTGGCTCCGACGTCGACAACACCACGTGCGGCGAGCTCAAGGGCAAGTCCACCGACGAGGTCATCGACCTGGTCAAGGAAGCGGCCGAGGAGGAGGACGGCCAGGACGCCCAGGACATCAAGGACGCCGTCAAGACCATCGAGGACGCCGGCGACGAGCAGCGCGACGCCTTCGCCGCGAGCCTCAAGACCGCGTGCGACGGCGAGGACGACGACACCAAGCTCAAGGACATCAACGGCTGATCCCCTGACGCAGCCCCCCGTCCCCGACGGCCCACCCGGCTACGCCGGGTGGGTCGTCGACGTGTGGGGGCCACGTTAGGTTGGGCGGGTGAAGACCACCCTCCCCCGCCCTGCGCTGCGCGCCGGCCTGGCCGCCGCGGCCCTGCTCACCCTGGCGGCCTGCGGCGGCATCGCCGACGACGCCCCGACCGACGCCGACGAGACCGAGTTCTGCCAGGCCTACTACGACGAGGAGTCGTCGGCCCAGGACGTCGCCGACCGGCTGGCCGAGATCGGCACCCCCGAGGGCATCACCGACGACGAGCGCAACGGCTTCGAGGTCTACGTCGACGGCCTGGCCGACGAGGGCGACACCCCCAACAAGGACGTCGACACCGTGCAGATCCCGGCCGACGACCAGGGCGACGGCAAGGCCTTCGTCGACTACGCGCGTGACCTGTGCTCACCGCTCCTCGCGCCGACCGACCCGGCGACCCCGACCGACCCGGCGTCCCCGACCGACCCGGTGACCCCGTCGGAGTCGACGACCCCGTCCGAGTCGACGACGCCCTGATCGTTGCCCGCGCCGGTCAGGCAGGGACCAGCCCGACGACGTCGTCGGCACAGCCCCACGACAACGTGACGCCGGCCCCGCCGTGCCCGTAGCAGTGCACGACCCTGCCGACCTGCTCCAGGCGCACCTCGGGACGCGTCGGTCGCAGCCCCACCTTGTGGCGCAGCACGCGCGCGTGGGCGAGCGCCGGCACCAGCCTCGTCGCACGGCGAAGGATGTCGTCGGCCACCTCGGGTGAGGGGGTGCGGCTCCACTCGCCCGCGTCGTCGGTGCCGCCCACGACGATCTCGCGCTCGCGGGGCACGACGTAGGTAGGCGCCCGCCCCGGCCGACCGTCGAGCGCCCAGCGCTCCAGCCCGACCTGCTCGACGACGACGACCTGCCCGGCGACCGGCACCACCGCGTGGTCGCGACCGAGCAGGCGGGCCCCGAGACCGGAGCAGTTGACGACCACGTCGCCGTGCTCGGGCAGCGCCGCGAGGTTGAGCCGCGTCAGCGTGCCGCCCAGGCCCTCGACCCGGCCGACCAGCCACCGCAGGTAGCGCGGCATGTCGACGACGGGCGCCGTCACCTCGCCGCGCTCGACGTCGGTGCCGGGCAGGACGCGCACGCCAGCCGCCTCGTCCGCGGCCGCGAGCGCCGTGAAGACGGCGGCGGAGCGTGCCGTCCAGGCCTCGACCAGGTCGACCGGCCCGGCCAGGTAGGGGTGGACCAGGGCCGCGGCCACGACCGAGGTGGTCTCGAGCGGCAGGTCGCGGGCGACGACGTCGACCCGGTGGCCCGCCTCGAGCAGGCGGACCGCGCAGGTGAGACCGACGACGCCGGCCCCGACCACCACCACGCGGCTCATGCGCGGCCCTGGCTCAGGCGCCGCCGGCGATCCGGGGCGCCGTGGCGTCGGCACCCTCGCCACCGCGCTCACGAGCGACGTAGTCCTCGATGTCGTCGATGGCGCTGCGTCGTACGACGGCGAGCAGGTCGCTCATCGAGGCGACCTCCTCGACCTGCTCCTTGATGAACCACTGCATGAACTGCTCGGAGGCGAAGTCGCCCTCCTCGCGGGCCGTGCGGAGCAGACCGTTGATCTGCTCGGTGACCCGCCGCTCCTGGGCCAGCGCCAGCTCGACCGGGGCGATGACGCCGTCGAACGACGGAACCGGCGCCTCGACCCCCGGGATCACGACGTCGACGTCGGTGTCGAGGAGGTACTGGACCATCATCATCGCGTGGTCGCGCTCCTCGATCGCCTGGCCGTAGAAGAGGGCGGCCGTCTGCGGCATGGTGAGGGCGTCGTAGTGCACCGCGATCGCGACGTACTGGTTGTGGGCGGCCAGCTCGTTGCCGATCTGGGCGTTGAGCTGCTGGGCGAAGCGGGTTCCGGGCACGACATCTCCTGATCGAGCAGGCGGGCGGCTCGTCAGGCGGCCTTGACCAGCTTCTTCTTGGTGACCTTGGTGCCGTCGAGACGAACGAGCTGACGGCGCTTGACGGTATACCCCGAGGGCAGCGTGCCCTCCTTGAGCATGCGCAGCGGACAGCGTCCGCACTTCTTGCGCGACTCGCAGCACTTGGTCTTCGGGAGCTTGGCGACCTTGCCCTTGCTGCCCTTCTGCTTGCCCATGTAGGCAAGGCTAACATCAGTGAGGCAAGCCTGGCCTGACGATCAGGTCACAGCAGCGGTGGGTGGTGCGTCAGAGGGGCGCCAGGCCGTTCGCCGCGCGGATGACGTCGACGATCCCGCCCATGATCTCGGTGAGCCCGAAGTCCTTGGGCGTGTAGACCGCCGCGACCCCGGCCTCCTGCAGCCGCCGGCCGTCGGAGTCGGGGATGATCCCGCCCACGATGACCGGTACGTCGTCGAGCCCGGCTGCGCGCAGACCCTCCAGCACGGCCGGGACGAGCTCCATGTGGCTGCCGGAGAGGATCGAGAGGCCCACGCAGTGCACGTCCTCGGCGACCGCGGCGGACACGATCTGCTCGGGGGTCAGGCGGATCCCCTGGTAGATCACCTCGAAGCCCGCGTCACGTGCCCGCACCGCGACCTGCTCGGCCCCGTTGCTGTGGCCGTCGAGCCCCGGCTTGCCGACCAGCAGCCGCAACCGCCCACCCAGCTCCTCGCCGGTGGCGCGGACCCGCTCGCGGACCTCGGTCAGCTCGGCGCCGGCCTCGGCCACGCCGATGGCCCCGCTCACCCCGGTCGGTGCCCGGAACTCGCCGAAGACCTCGCGCAGGGTGCCGGCCCACTCCCCCGTGGTCGCGCCGGCCCGGGCCGCGGCCAGGGTCGCGGCCATCAGGTTGGCGTCGGTCTTGGCCGCCGCGGCGAGCGCGTCGAGCGCCGCGGTGACGGCGTCCTCGTCACGCTGCTCCTTCCACGCCTTCATCGAGGCCAGGGCCGAGGCCTCGGCCTGCGGGTCGGCGACCATGATGGCCTCGTCGAGGTTGGCGGTCAGCGGGGACGGCTCGGTGGTCTCGTAGCGGTTGACCCCGACGATGATCTCGTCACCGCTCTCGATGCGGCCCCGTCGGGCGGCGTGGGCCGAGACGAGCTCCTGCTTCATGTAGCCCGACTCGACGGCGGCGATGGCGCCGCCCATGGCCTGCACGCGGTCGATCTCGGCGCGGGCGCTCTCGACGAGCTCGGCCACCTTGGCCTCGATGACGTGGCTGCCGTCGAAGATGTCGTCGTACTCGAGCAGGTCGGACTCGAAGGCCAGCACCTGCTGCAGCCGCAGCGACCACTGCTGGTCCCACGGGCGCGGCAGGCCCAGCGCCTCGTTCCAGGCCGGGAGCTGCAGGGCGCGGGCGCGCGCGTTCTTGCTCAGCGTGACGCCGAGCATCTCCAGCACGATGCGCTGCACGTTGTTCTCGGGCTGCGCCTCGGTCAGGCCCAGCGAGTTGACCTGGACGCCGTAGCGGAAGCGACGCATCTTGGGGTCCTGCACACCGTAGCGCTCGCGGGTGATCTCGTCCCACAGCTGCACGAAGGCCCGCATCTTGCAGGTCTCCTCGACGAAGCGCACGCCGGCGTTGACGAAGAACGAGATCCGGCCGACGACCTTCTCGAAGTCGCCCTCGTCGACCTGGCCGGAGGCCTTGACCTGGTCGAGGACGGCGATGGCGGTGCACAGCGCGTAGGCGAGCTCCTGCGTCGGCGTCGCCCCGGCCTCCTGCAGGTGGTAGCTGCAGATGTTGATGGGGTTCCACTTGGGGATCTGGTGGACCGTGTAGGCGATCATGTCGCTGATCAGCCGCAGCGAGTGCTCGGGCGGGAACACGTAGGTCCCTCGCGAGAGGTACTCCTTGATGATGTCGTTCTGGGTGGTGCCGGCCAGCTGCCGGGCGACCTCGTCGGGGTCGAGGTCGGGGTTCTGCTCCTCGGCGGCCACCTGGTACATCGCGAGCATCCACATGGCGACCGCGTTGATGGTCATCGAGGTGTTCATCTCGGTGAGCGGGATCTGGTCGAACAGCTTGCGCATCTCGCCCAGGTGCGGGACCGGCACACCGACCTTGCCGACCTCGCCGCGCGACATCACCGAGTCGGGGTCGTAGCCGGTCTGCGTGGGCAGGTCGAAGGCGACCGACAGGCCGGTCTGGCCCTTGGCCAGGTTGCCGCGGTAGAGGGCGTTGGACGCCTCGGCCGTGGAGTGCCCGGCGTAGGTCCGCATCACCCAGGGCTTGTCCTTCGCGGGCTTGTCCGTGGTCATGGGCGCAGCCTAGGACGCCGGTTACGGGTTGGTAACCACTGTCTCGAGTGGGATATCCGACACGGGACGGTCAGGCGCTGACGGCGTGCCGCTCGACGGCGACCACCCGGATCAGGTGGGTCATGTGCAGCAGGCGTCGTACGGCGCCGTTGCAGCCGCGCAGGGTGAGGTGGCGACCGTCGCGAGAGGCCTGGCGCGAGGCCGCGGCGAGCACCCTCAGGGCGACGACGTCGACCGAGGCGACCCCGGTCAGGTCGACGACCACGCGGTCGTGGGCCGCGAGCGCCGCGTGGACGGCGGTGCGGACCTGCCAGGTGCTGCGGACGTCGAAGTCGCCGGCGAGCAGCACCAGAGGTCCGTCGGTGATGACGTCCACGTCGGTCTCCTCGCGCTGGGGGGTGTGACCCGGGTTACGCACCCCGGTACCCACTAAGACGCAGTTGCCCTGCTCGAGGTTGCCTCCGACGGCCCACGAGTTTGCGCGAGGTTGCGCGCCGACAGCCCGGTCGCCACCCCGATCAGCAGCATCCCGACGACGCCCGCGGGGCTGAAGATGTGGTCGGTGTGCACCAACCAGGCGCCCGGCAGCAGCGCCAGCGTCGGCAGACCGGCGAGGCGGTACCGCCCGACCTGGTCGACCACGAGCGCCGCTCCGCAGGCGAGCAGCGACCACGACCCGATCTCGCCTAGGTCGACGCCGACCTGCAGCATCGCGCTGAGGTCGGGGCTGCGCCGGTAGCCCGGCTCCATCGCCCGGGTCACGTCGCCGGCGGCGACGCCGTAGATCACGTCGAGAGCGGTGTAGAAGACGGCGTAGCCGAACGCGGTGACCCGCACCAGCCAGGCCAGCGGGTCCTGCCGCCGCCCGACCAGGGCCATCAGGGCCACCCCGACCAGCGGGAAGAACACCAGCCCCGCCACGTG
>CALRVO020000189.1:0-7154 GCA_943371595.1 Sphingomonas paucimobilis | reverse complement strand
CCGGCGTGGCTCCCGGGCGGGCACGAGCACGGTTGGTCGTGGTGCCGCGGACGGGTCGGCCACGGGCCCTCCTTAGGATGATCGGGCCATGACCCGCCTCGTCCCGACCCGGTCGCGCCACCGCGTCGTCCTCGGGGTGACGGCCGGTGTGGTGGTCCTGGCCCTGTCCCCGCTGGCGGGGAGGGCCGACGTCAACGGCAGCTACCGACCGGTGCTGCCGCCCGACGGGCTGACCACGGGCTGCTACCCGCTGCCCGGTGGCGTCGTCCCCGACTTCGCCTACGTGCTGCGCCGCGACGGCGACACCGTCGACGCCCGGGGCCTGCACCGCCGGACGGTGCTGCACTTCGACCGCGTCGACGCCGCCGAGGCGGTCCGCACCATCGAGGCGCAGTTCGCTGCCGCCGGGGTGTCCTCCGACGTATCGGTCAGCGCCCGTGACTTCGAGGGCGTGCCGGACGACGCCGTCGTGCGCGGCGAGATGGTGCTCGACCTGCCGGCGATCGCGGCGCAGTCCGACGACCCGGTCTGCGACGACCCCAACTCGACCAAGCGCTTCACCCCCGACCTCCTGGACCGCTCGTGACCGGCACGGTGAGCCGCGTGCGCGAGCGCTGGGACGGGCTCGGGCGACCCGAGCGCATCCTGGTGTGGCTCTTCCTCGCCACCGTGGCCCTCAAGGTGTTCGTCTACGTCGGGGTGGCCGGCGACGTGCTCGTCGGTGACGAGGCCTACTACTTCGACTCGGGGCGGGCGCTGTCCAACCTGGTGCGCGACGTCGTGTGGCTGCGCAGCCCCGACACCGCCGAGATGGACCGCATCGTCGTGGGCAGCGGGTGGTTCATGCCCGGGATGTCGGTGGTCCTGACCCCGTTCTACCTGGTCTTCCCGGGGGCGCCGCTGGCGGCCGCGCGGGCCTACCTCGCCGTCCTCACGACGCTGCTGCTGCTGGTCACGGCCCTGCGCGTCCGCCGTACGCTCGGCAACGGCGCCGCCGGCGCGATCCTCGTCTACCCCGGCCTCGTCCCGACGTACGCCGCCTTCGGCGCGGCCGGGTGGGGCGACAGCGCCGCCGGGCTGATGGCCGTGATCGTGATCTGCCAGGCCATCGACATGCTGCGCGCCGTGCGCGAGCACGGGTCGATCTCGTGGCGCTCGGGTCTGGCGCTCGGGGTCTACGCGATCGTCGCGGTCTACTTCCGCTCCAGCGTGAGCCTGCTCGTCGTGGGCGTGCTCGGGGTGACGTTCGCGGTCTCGATGTTGCTGGCCGCCCGGGCCGAGCGGGGGCGGGTCGTGCTGTCCTACGTCGCGGCCGGCGTGGCGTTCCTCGCGATCCTCGCGCCGTGGAGCATCGGGGCCTCCGTGGCCCTCGACGCCCGGGTGGTCACCACCGTGTCGGTGCCGACGGTGCGCGCCAACACCTTCGGCGACCGTGACCAGCTCTGCTTCGGCGAGTGCGACCCCGGCAGCAGCATCTGGTTCTCGCCGTTGCGCTACTCCCGCGAGCAGGGGCGCGCCGCCGGGCTCAGCGAGGTCGAGATCGCCGACGAGATGTCGGCCTACGCCCGCCAGGACGTCACCTCGACGTCCTACGCGCGCGACGTCGCGATCAACACCGGCCGCTACTTCGCCCAACCGGCGCGGTTCGCGACGCTGCTGCGGTGGAAGGGGAGCCCGGTCGACATCGTGCCCCTGGCCGAGGTGGTCACCTACGGGTTGTTCTACCCCGCCAGCCTGCTGATCCTGGTGCTCCTGGGGGCGCGGACCCGTCGCTCGTTCGACCACCAGCTGCAGCTGGTGCTGCTCAAGATCGGCGTCATGGCGCTGATGGTGCAGCCGTTCGTGCACATCGCCGGGCCCCGCTACTGGACGACGATGGCGCCGCTGCTCGGCCTGGGGGCCGCCCTCCTGTGGGCCCTGCGCCGCGACCGGCTGGCCGACCTGCCCCGACTCGACGGCACCGTGCCGCGCCTGCTCCACGCCGCCCAGGTCGCCCTGGGGCTGCTCGCTCTCGCGGTCGTCGTCGGGGTCGGGGTGCTGGCGATCTGAGACCCGGCCCGGCCGCGGCCCGTCCGTTGTGCGTGACACCGTGTCACGCTGTGACGGCAGGCACTATCCTGCGCCTGTGGTGGTGATGGGGCCGCCCACGGCGAAGGGTGTCGACGGTGGACTGGCTCGCTGACTGGCTCACTGACTACGTCCAACACCTCGACTGGTGGGCGTTCGTCAGCATCCCGATCTTCACCGGCGTCATCGGCTGGCTGATCAACTGGTCCGGTCTGGTCATGCTCTTCGCGCCGCTGCGCTTCCACGGCGTGCGGGTCCCCGGCATGAAGGAGCTCGCGACGGTCCTGCCGCGCAAGCTGCAGGAGGTGCCCGGCGTCCTGCAGGGCGGCATCGGCTGGCAGGGCATCGTGCCCGCCCGGGCCGCCAAGATGGGCAGCATCGCCGTCGACAAGGCGATCGCCAAGCTCGGCACGCCCGCGGAGTTCTACCAGCAGCTCGAGCCCGACCAGATCGCCGAGCACATCGTCACCGTCTTCCGCCCCGAGATCCCCGAGCTGGTCGACCAGGTCATGCAGGCCGAGCACCCCCGGTTGTGGCACGACCTGCCGGAGCCGGTCAAGACGGCCGTCTACCAGCGCGTGCAGGCCCAGCTGCCGAGCGTGGTCGGCACGGTGACCACCGAGATCGGCATCCACATCGACCAGCTCCTCGACCCCAAGATCATGGTGATCGACCACTTCCAGGACAACCCTGACCTGGTGGTGCGGATCTTCCGCGACTTCGGGCAGAAGGAGCTGGACATGATGGTCCGCTTCGGGTTCATCTTCGGCTTCCTGCTGGGGGTGCCCGTCGCCATCATCGACTCGATCGCCCACCAGGCCTGGCTGCTGCCGGTGTTGGGCGTCGTCGTCGGCTGGATCACCAACGCCCTCGGCATGTGGCTGATCTTCGAGCCCCCGGAGCCCAAGAAGATCCTTGGCTTCACCTGGCACGGGCTGTTCCTCAAGCGCCAGAGCCAGGCCGCCGAGGTCTACGCCCAGATCATCGCCGACGACGTCATCACCCTCGAGCGCATCGGCGACTTCCTGCTCGACGGCCCGCGCGGTGACCGGACCCGGCAGATGCTGGCGACCGCCCTGCGCCCCGCCATCGACCAGGCCGCGGGTCCGGCCCGCGGCGCCCTGCGGGTCGCCATCGGCAGCACCCGCTTCGACACGATCCGCGACCAGGTCGCGCTCGAGGCCGTCGGGCGCACGCTGACGCCGTTCAAGGACCCCGAGTTCAGCGCCCGTCAGGCCGACAAGATCCGCACCCTGGTGGCCACCCGCACCAAGGAGCTCCCGCCGCGCGACTTCGTCGACATGATGCGCTCGGCGATCAAGGAGGATGAGTGGATGCTCTACGCCCACGGCGCGATCATGGGAGCCGCCGGCGGCTTCCTCCACCTGGCGATCTTCGGCGTGCAGGGGGGCTGATGACCGACGTGCACGGACCCGACGACCTCGCCGACGACCACACCGACGACCACCGGTCCCGGCTGCCCGACCTCCGGGCCGGCACCGAGTCGCTGCCCGGCCTGGCCCGGGTGGCCGCCTCCGCCGCCTGGCACACCGCCGGGTGGGGCGTGAAGACCTCGGCCAAGGGCTGGCTGCGCGTCGGCCGGGCCGCCACCAGCCGCCAGGAGGCCGCGGCCCTGGCCCGCGAGGCCGGCACCGCGCTCGCCGCGGTCGGCGAGATCGCCAAGGCGGCCTCGTCCGGCACCCCCCTGGGCAAGGCACTGGTCTCCACCGGCGCCACCCTCGGCGGCCTGGTCCCCGACCCGGTCACCGAGGTCATCAACGGCCAGGTCGTCTCGAGCCGGGCGGCGGCGCAGGCCCGGGTGGTCGTCGAGCCCACCCTGCGCGAGCGCGGCCAGGAGCTGCTCAACAAGTCGCGTGACGTGTGGAGCACCGACCAGGGTCACCCCGCCTTCGGCCGCATCCTCTCCGAGGTCGCCCCCGACGAGGCCCGCATCCTGATGCTGCTGCTCAACAAGGGCCCCCAGCCCAGCGTCGACGTCCGCACCGGCGGCCCCGTCGGCATGGTCAGCTCCCAGCTGATCGCGCCCGGGCTGACCATGATCGGCCCCCGGGCCGGCTGCCGCTACGTCGACCAGGTGCCGTCCTACCTCAACAACCTCTTCCGCCTCGGCCTGGTCTGGTTCTCGCGCGAGTCGCTGCGCGACCCCATGGAGTACCAGGTCGTCGAGGCCCAGCCCGACGTGCTCGCCGCCATGCACTCGGTCAAGTTCGCCAAGGTCGTACGCCGCTCCATCCACCTCACGCCCTTCGGTGAGGACTTCTGCCGCACCTGCCTGGTCGAGGAGGACGCCGCCACCGCCGACTTCCCCGAGCACGGCACCCCCGGCGACGGCGAGGCCCTCGGCCCTCCGTGATCGGTCGGTCGGCCGCGTGTCCCTACGGCGGTCGAGGTGCGACGAGCGCAAGCGAGGAGCCTCGAGACCCGGCGAGCGACGCCGCCAACCCGCGTCGCCACCTTGGCAGCACCGGCTGCGGGGGCTTCGAGGCTCGTCGCTAGCGCTCCTCGCACCTCAGCCACCGCAGCCGCTACCTTGGCAGCACCGGCTGCGGGGTTTCGAGGCTCGTCGCTAGCGCTCCTCGCACCTCAACCACCGTGTGCCCGTCGACGGCCTTGCCGACAACGGTCTCCTGGCCGCTCGACTCACTCGCCCGACGGCACGGTCGCGGTGATGACGGTGCCGTCGGCGCGGCGGGTGCCGACGGGGTTCTTGGGCTCGCCGGCGATGCGGGGGCCGTGCCCGTCGAGCGTGACGGTCACCGGTGTGTCCGGGGTGACGGTGGTCGGCGTACCGCGGACGTCGAACGTCAGGGAGCCGGTGCCGTCCTCGATCTCGAGGTCGAGCTCGCCCTCGCGGACCGTGACCCGGACCCGGGTGCCGCGCAGGGTGAGGCGGAAGGTCAGGTGCTTCCAACCGTCCGGGAGACGGGGGTCGAGGTACCAGGACCCCTGGTCGTGGGCGCGGAAGCCGCCGAAGCCGGAGGCCAGCGCGCTCCACACGCCGCCGGTGGAGGCGACGTGGACGCCGTCGGCGGTGTTGGCGTGGCGGTCGGCGAGGTCGACGAACAGGGCGGCGTGGAAGTAGCGCAGCGCCAGGTCGTGGTAGCCGACCTCGGCGGCCATGATCGACTGCACGACCGCGGAGAGCGTGGAGTCACCGGTGGTGATCGGGTCGTAGTACTCGAAGTCGGCCTTCTTCTGCTCGAGGGTGAACTCGTCACCCCGCAGGAACAGTGCCAGCACCACGTCGGCCTGCTTGAGAACCTGGAACCGGTAGATCACCAACGGGTGGTAGTGCAGCAGCAGCGGCCGCTTCTCGACCGGGGTGTGCCCGAGGTCCCACATCTCGCGCTCGAGGAAGTGGGCGTCCTGCGGGTGGATGCCGAGGTGCTCGTCGAAGGGGATCATCATCGCGTCGGCGCAGCGCTCCCACTCGTCGACCTCGCCGTCGCGCAGCCGCACGCGGGCGGCCATCTCGCGGAAGTTCTCGGGCCGGTTGGCCTCGATGAAGCGCACCGCCTCGGCCGCGCGGCGCAGGTTGTAGCGCGCCATCACGTTCGTGTAGAGGTTGTCGTTGACCACGGTCGTGTACTCGTCGGGGCCGGTGACGCCGTGGATGTGGAACGTGCCGCCGTTCTCGTCGCGCCAGAAGCCGAGATCGGCCCACAGGCGGGCGGTCTCGACGAGGATGTCGACCGCCGCGCGGTCGAGGAACTCGTAGTCGCCGGTGGCGCCGACGTACTGGCTGAGCGCGAAGGCGATGTCGGCATCGATGTGGTACTGCGCGGTGCCGGCCGCGTAGTAGGCCGAGGCCTCCTCGCCGTTGATCGTGCGCCACGCGTAGAGCGCGCCGCGCTGGGCCAGCGCCCGGGCCCGGACCCGGGCCGAGTCGAGCAGCTCGTGCCGGAAGCGCAACGCGTTGCGGGCTGCCGACGGGTTGGTGTAGGTCAGGAACGGCATCACGTAGATCTCGGTGTCCCAGAAGTAGTGACCGCCGTAGCCGGACCCGGTCACCCCCTTGGCGGGGATGCCGGCCCCGTCGGCCCGGGCCGAGGCCTGGGCGATGTTGAACAGGTTCCACCGGACCGCCTGCTGCAGCGCGGGCTGGCCGCCGACCTCGACGTCGGAGCGCCCCCAGAAGTCGGCCAGCCACTCGCGCTGGTGGCGGCGCATCGTCTCCAGGCCCTCGGCGCGCAGGCGGTCGAGGGTGCGGGTGCACCGGTCGAGGAGCTCGGCGGTCGGCACCACCCGCGCGGTGTAGTAGCTCACCGTCTTGGTCAGCCGGATCGTGTTGCCGGGCTGGGCGTCGACGAGGTAGACCGCGCGCAGCAGGTCGTCGCTCTGCTGGATCTCGTGGCTGTGGGTGTCGGCGCTCTCGAAGTCGTGGTCGACCGCGAGGGCCATCGACATGCCGCTGTTGGCGCACTTGTAGCGCAGCGCCATCCGGTCGTCGGGCAGCACCACGTGGTCGTTCTCGGGGATCAGCACCCGGTGCTCGAACCCGTTGGCCTTGCGCGGGTCGAAGTCGGCCGCCATCCGTGCCATCTCGACCGACGCGCCGCGGTCGGCGTCCTGGCGGTTGATGACCTGCGAGCTGATGATGATTGGCGCAGCCTCGTCGAGCAGCGTCACCTCGAAGGTCATCACCGCGACGTGGCGCTGGTGGAACGACACCATCCGGGTGCTGTCGACCTGCACGCGCTTGCCGCTGGGCGTGCGCCACACGACGTGCCGCGAGAGCACACCGGTGCGGAAGTCGAGGCTGCGCTCGTACTCGACGAGGTCGGCCGCCGACAGCTCGAGCGGCTCGTCGTCGACGTAGAGCCGGATCACCTTGGCGTCGGGGGCGTTGACGATCGTCTGCCCGACCTTGGCGAACCCGAACGCCTCCTCGGCGTGCTGGATCGGCCAGGTCTCGTGGAAGCCGTTGACGAAGGTGCCGTTGGCGTGGAAGTCGCGGCTCTCCTCGTAGTTGCCGCGCAACCCGAGGTAGCCGTTGCCGACGCTGAACACCGACTCGGTCGTGCCGAGGTCGGAGTCGTCGAAGCGGGTCTCGACCAGACGCCACT
>CALRVO020000188.1:0-7187 GCA_943371595.1 Sphingomonas paucimobilis | reverse complement strand
GAGCTGCCAGGAGCCGTCGTTCCAGTCGAAGGACAGGTCGAAGACACCGTCGCCCTCGAGCCCGCCCCGACCGGCCTGCACCCGCCACATCTCGCGCTCGCAGAGCAGGTCGCGCACCGGGGTCACGACAGCACCCGGCTCGTCGGTGCCGAGGACCGCGCGCGCGTCGTCGGACTGCCACCAGGACCCGGTCTCGACCCAGTGGGCCAGGACCGCACGCACCTTCCACAGCCGCCCGCGCCACAGGAACTGCTCGGGCCCGTCCTCCTGCCCGGCCCCCTCTCCGGGCGCACCGCGCCGCACCTCCACGGGATCGTCGTAGCGACGCATCGTCGGCCTCCTCCACCAGGTCTGCGGATCCGGCGGGGCCGGGGGTCGAGGTCGGCCCCGCCGGAGGTGTCGAACATCTGTTCGAACAAGGAGAACGCTACAACCGACCACCGACAAGTCAAGGCCGCGGCCGGGCGCGAGGCACGAGCGCCCGGCGTGGCGGGCGCAGGTCGAGCACGCGTCGCGGGTGAGGAACGAACCCGCGACGGGCGCGACGAGACCACCGCAGCCGACCCACCCAGGGTGACCACGCAGCCCCGGACGAGGAGGCCCCTCAGCGACCAGGCGTGACGTAGGCCGTCGTACCGGGCCGGTAGAGCAGGTAGACCACGACCGCGTCGAGGAGCAGCCACACCACGATCGGCGGCACGAACGCCGTCGGCGGGGCGGTGCGCAGCATCGCCGCCGTGGCGACGGCGAGGAGCACCAGGGTCACCGCCAGGCTGTGGCGGGCCCAGTTGTGGCCGCCGTGGAAGAAGGCCAGCAGCACCAGGACCAGGCTCGTCACGACGACGTCGAGGACGATCACGACCGGGGTGAACGACGGAGGCACGCGGGTGTCGTCGGCGGAGGCGACCGAGGCGGTGGCCCGCAGGATCTCGTCGTCGAGCACGACCGCGAGCGCCGTGATCGCCGCGGCCAGCACCACCAGGAGCCACACCAGCTGCACGAGCCGCGTCACCACGACCGGTCGCGGCGCGTGTCGCACCGGGGCCTCCACCACGCTCCCCACCTCTTCCTCCGTACCTGCTGTGTCCCGGCCGGGTCCCGGCTCGATACCGGCTCGATCGTCGTCGTGCGTGCCTCTATGGTCTGCCCATGTCGAGTGAGCACCCGATGGTGGCCCGCTTCCGGGCCGAGCACGTCCGTCTCGGCGGGACCGGCGAGATCGTCATTCTGCCTGACTCCGTCCACACCGCCGTCCTCGCCGCCGAGGCCCTGGGCTGCGAGCCCGGCGCGATCGCCAACAGCCTGCTCTTCGACGCCGACGGCGCACCGGTGCTGGTGCTGACCTCGGGTGCCCACCGCGTCGACACCGCCAAGGTCGCCGCGTCGATCGGCGTGGCCCGGCTGAGGCGCGCCTCCCCCGAGTTCGTGCGCGAGCACACCGGGCAGGTGATCGGTGGGGTGTCCCCGATCGCGCACCCGACCCCGGTCCCGACCTACCTCGACCCGTGGCTGGCCCGGCACCCCGTCGTCTGGGCGGCGGCCGGCCACCCGGCGGCGGTGTTCTCCACGACGTACGACGAGCTCGCCCGGCTCACCGGCGCGACCGTCGTCGAGGTGGAGTAGCCGTGGAGTCGCTCGCGCTGTCCTTCTCCAGCGGCTGGGCCAGCGGGGTCAACGCCTACCTCGTGGTCCTCGTGCTCGGCATCGGCGAGCGCCTCGGCGCGGCCGACGTGCCCGAGGTGCTGGGCCGGTGGGAGGTCCTCGCCGCGGCCGCGTTCATGTACTCGATCGAGTTCGTCGCCGACAAGATCCCCTACGTCGACTCGACCTGGGACGTGATCTCGACGGTCATCCGCCCGACGGCCGGTGCGGTCGTGGGCGTGCTGCTCGCCGGCGAGGCCGACTCGCTCGACCAGGCGGTCGGCGCCGCCGTCGGCGGCACCACCGCCCTCGTCTCCCACCTGGTCAAGGCCGGCGGGCGCCTCGCGATCAACTCCTCGCCCGAGCCGGTCACCAACATCACCGCCAGCGTCGTCGAGGACGTCCTGGTGCTCGCGGTCGTGGCGTTCGCGATCACCCACCCGGTCGCCGCGGCCTCGATCGCGGGCGTCCTGCTGGCGGTCGGCCTGGTCCTGCTGTGGTTCGCCGTCAAGCTCGTGCGCAGGGGCTGGCGGCGCCTGCGCACCCGTCGCTCCCGCAGCACCGGCCTGGTCGACGCCGCGCAGGGGTCACGGGGAGCGCCACCGGGCGGGCCACCGGGCGGGCCACCGTGGACCTGAGCGACGACACCGTCCGTGCCGGCGTCACCGCCCGCCTCGGCGAGCTCTACGCCGGCCGGCCCGTCGTGCTCGGACCCGGCATCCTGGCCGGCCTCACGCCGCTGGTCGCCCGGTTGCGCGACCTCGGGTGCCCGGTGCTGGTGCTCTCGACCGGCACGGGCGCGGGGCCGGTGCCCGAGCCCGGGGACTGCACGGTCGTCGAGGTCGCGCTGCCGCCGACGGCCTCGATGACCGAGGAGGTCCGCGTCATGGACCGGGTGACCCGGTCGTTGCCGTCCGACGTCGTCGCGGCGGTCGAGGCCTTCGACCCCGCACGCGAGGCCCGGTGGCGCGCGACGCCGTTCGTGACGACCGACGAGCCGGTCCTGGGCCGGCCGGTGACCGGCGGTCGACCGGCCGCCTGGCTGGCGCTCGAGGACAAGATGCTCGCCGACGACGTCTGGGACGCCGCCGGGGTCACCCGGGTGCCCTCCCGGATCTGCGACCTCGACGCGCGGGCGCTCGACGCCGCGAGCGCCGCGCTGACGGCCCCGGACGCCCCCGACCTGGGGGTCGTGTGGAGCGGCGACGCCCGCGACGGGGTCAACGGCGGCGGCAACTTCGTGCGGTGGGTCTGCGACGCGCAGGACCGCGCGGCGGCGTACGCCTTCTTCGCACCGCGCTGCGACCGGGTGCGGGTGATGCCGTTCCTCGACGGCGTGCCGTGCTCGATCCACGGCGTGGTGCTGGGCGGACCGGGCGGCGGCACGGCGGTGTTCCGGCCGGTCGAGATGGCGATCCTGCGGGACCTCGCGACCCGGTCGTTCGTCTACGGCGGGCTGTCGACCTGGTGGGACCCGCCGACGGCCGACCGCGACGAGATGCGCGCGGTGGCGCGACGCGTCGGCGACCACCTCGCGTCGGCCCACGGCTACCGCGGTGCGTTCGGCATCGACGGGGTCCTCACCGCCGACGGGTTCCGCCCCACCGAGCTCAACACCCGCGCCTCAGCCGGGATGAGCACCCTCGCCCACGTCGACCCCGGCCTGTTCCTGCTGCTGCAGGACCACCTCGTCGCGGGTCTCGACCCCGGGCTCACCGTCGCCGACGTCGAGTCGCTGCTCCCCCTGGTCGACGCCCGGCGCAGCGGCCGCCCGACGGCCGTGGGACAGGGGGCGTCGCTCGGATCGAGCGGCACCTTCACCTACGACGTCGTCCTGCGTGACGGGCTGCTCGAGCGGGCCCCGGAGGGGACGTCGACCGGTACCACCCTGGTCGCGGCCGACACCCCCGTCGGGTTCTTCGCCAAGCTCGACCCGTGCGCCCTGCTCGCCCCCGGCGACCGCCTGGCCCCCCTCAACGTCGCCCTGACCGCCCACCTCGACGAGGCTTTCGACGCCGGCTTCGGCACCCTCGAGGCGGCTCCCGACCTCCGTGGAATCGGTCGGGTCTAGCGGGCACCACCTCGAGAAGGCCGGTCCAGTGCGGGTCTTTCGCCCCGTGACCGTGAGAGGAGCGGGCAGCAGGCTGGGTCGATGAACACCGAGGCGCGTCCCCTGAGCCCGTCCGCGGACGAGCTCCTGGACGCACTCGGGCACGCCGTGATCGCGACCGACACCCAGGGGACGGTGCTGTGCTGGAACGGCGCTGCCGAGCGGCTGTACGGCTGGCCCGCCGCGGAGGCCGTGGGTCGTGACATCACGGAGGTGACGGTGCCGGAGGTCTCCCGGCAGGCGGCGGACGAGATCATGGCCGCGCTGCGGGACGGCCGTCCGTGGTCCGGCGGGTTCCCGGTCCGGCGCCGCGGCGGCGAGGTGCTGCACGCGCTGGTGACCGACAGCGGCGTGTACCGCGACGGGGAGCTGGTCGCCATCGTCGGTGCCTCCCTCAACCTCGGGGACGCCGTCCGGCACCTGTTGGAGCGCTCCAGCGACGCCGCGGTCCTGGTCGACGAGCGCCACGTCGTCAGCTACGCCAGCCCGGCGGTCACGAGTCTCTTCGGCTGGCAGGTCGACGAGGTCGTGGGCAGAGCCCTCCTGGACCGCATCCATCCGGAGGACCACCAGGCCCTGGAGAAGCTGCTGGTCCCCGACCCGTCGCAGGTGGACCGGGTCGGCGAGCTCCGGGTCCGCACCGACGACACCTGGTCGTGGGTCGAGATCGCGGTGACCGACCTCTACACCCAGCCCGGGCCGCAGGGCGCGGTCTGCAACATCCGGCGCAGCGAGCGCCTCGCCCGCCTCGAGGAGCGCGAGCGCATCCTCGAGGCGGTCCACTCCGAGGTGCTCCAGGACCTGTTCGCGGCAGCGCTCGACCTCGACCGCGCGCTGACGCACGCCGCACCCTCGAGCGTGGCCCGGATCGACGCCGCTCGCGACGCCGTGGGGCGAGCCCTGGAGAC
The DNA here is from genome assembly GCA_943371595.1 of Sphingomonas paucimobilis. Lineage (GTDB taxonomy): Bacteria > Actinomycetota > Actinomycetes > Propionibacteriales > Nocardioidaceae > Nocardioides. The sequence continues at coordinate 2,528 of CALRVO020000188.1, read as the reverse complement.
CCTCCGCGAGGTCGTCAGGCCGTAGTGGCCGCCCCGTCCGCCCCGTCCCCGTCCACCCGGGCCGGCGGGTCGTCGTACGACGCGAGCTCGGCGGGGTCCGGTGCCTGCCACCAGCGCTCGAACGACTCCAGCTGGGCGCGGGTGATCACCACCGCACCGGGCTCCGCGTTGCGCCGCGCCACGCGGCGCCACCGCTCCTCCAGCGGTACGTCGAGCGCGTGCAGCTCGACCGCGAGACCGGCGTCGCGCGCCCGGTCGCGCATCCGGCGACGCTCCACCCGGCTCCACAGTCCGAACTCGACCACGACCGTCAGCCCACGGGACGCCAGGTCGAGGCCCTGCGCCCACTGCAGCCGCTCGAAGGCGCGGCGGGCGCGCGCGTCGTGCGGGTCGAGGCCCAGCGCGACGAACCACTCGTCGGGGCACAGCCGCACGCCGTCACGTTCCTGCGCCAACCGCCGCGCGAGCGTCGTCTTGCCGGCGCCCGGCATCCCGCAGACCAGCACGACCCGTCCCGTGCCGCCTCGCACGCCGCCTCCCACCCCCTCACCGTAGGCTCCGCGGCATGGCGCGCGTGGTGGTGGTCGGCGGCGGGTACGGCGGCATGGCCTCGGCGGCCCGGCTGGCCAAGCTCGGTCACGACGTGACCCTGGTCGAGGCGTCGCCGCAGCTCGGCGGCGCGCTGACGTCGGTGGAGTCGCAGGGCTTCACCTGGGACGCCGGGCCCACGATGCTGCACGTGCCGGCGGTCGTGCGTGACCTGTTCCGCAAGTCCGGCCGCGCCCTCGAGGCCGAGCTCGGTGTCGAGACCGGCCAGGAGCTTCAGCCGCTCGAGATCGTGCGCGAGCACCGGTTCGAGGACCGGTCGGTGCTCCGGCTGCCGGCCGGGTCGCGCCGGGCCCAGGTCGAGGCGTTCGACGGGCTCGACCGCGGCCTGGGGCAGGCCTGGGACGACTTCGTCACGCCGTACGCCGAGGTGTGGGACGTGCTGCGCCGCCACTACTTCGAGGAGCCGTGGACGCCCGAGAGGCTGCCGCGCGAGGTGGCGGCGCTCCTCGACAGCCGCGACCACCTCTACAAGCGGCTGCGCAAGGCGTTCCGCGACGACCGACCGGCCACCGTCGCCGGGCACCTGTTCGTCGCCGACGGCCACGACCTGCGCAACGTGCCGGCGTGGGCCGGGGTCGCGACCTACCTCGAGCAGCTCTTCGGGGCCTGGACCCTGCCCGGCGGCATGCACCAGTTGCGCGACCTGCTCGCCGCACGCCTGGCCACCCGCGAGGTCGCGGTCGTGCTCGACTCCCCCGTGCAGGACCTCGTGCTGCGCGACGGCCGGGTCGCCGCGGTGCGCACCGCGATGGGCGAGGTCGCCGCCGACGTCGTCGTGTGCGCCGTCGACCCTCGACGACTGCCGGCCCTGGCGGTCCACGTCGAGCGGACCATGCCGTCGCTGCCGCCCGTGATCACGCACCTGGGCCTGGAGGGCGACGTCGGTGAGCTCGGCGTCACCGACGAGACCGTCATCCACGGCGACCCGATGGTCGTCATCCGCCCAGGAGGCACCGCTCCCCCCGGCCACACCGCGTGGACGCTGCACGGCCGGGGCCGGCTGTCCGAGGACATGCTCAAGGTGCTCGCCCGCGCCGGGCTCGACGTCCGTGACCGCGTCGTGGCCCGCGAGGACCGCAGCCCGCTGGAGACCGTGCAGGCCTGGGGCGGCTCGCCCTACGGCGTGCTGTGGCAGGGCCGCGGCACCGTCCGGCACCGGCTCGGCCCCACCACGCCGGTCCCCGGGGTCTACGCCGCGGGCGCCCACGCCACCCCCGGCTCGGGGCTCGCCTACGTCGGGCTCGGCGCGGCCCTGGTGGCCGGCGTGATCGGACCCGCCTGAGCCTTCCGGGCCATCGCGCCTAGCCGAGCTCCCAGGTGACGGTCACCGAGGTCGAGACGTCCTCGGTACCGCCCTCGAACCCGACGTCGGCCTTGGCCGCGAGCGCCTCGCGAGCCGCGGGCGCGGCGCCCGGCGACGTCCCCTCGACGACCGCGACGACCGACCCGAGGCTCGCGCCGGCGAGCCCGGCGAGGTGCTCGGCGCGGGCGTGGGCATCGGCATACGCCGCCTCGCGGGCCCTCGCGAGGTGCTCGGCGCTCGGGGTCGGGACGAGGGCGACACCGTCGACCGACAGCCGCCCGTCGTCCCCGCCGACCTCGTCGGCCAGCGCCTGGAGCAGACCGGCGGCGGCGTCGAGCCCGGCGCAGCGGATCTCGAGGGAGTGCCGGGCCTCGAAGCCGGCCGGGCGGCCGTCGGTGTCGTGCTGGGGCCAGGTGTGCAGGCCCCGGGTCGCCACCGCAGTGCCCGACGCGTGGGCGCCCGCGACCGCGACGACCGCGACTCGGGCCGACTCCGCGCCGGCCAGCGCCTCGGACAGCGTCGCGGCGCGGTGGACGGCGGAGACGCTGAGCACGGCGGCGTCGCGGGCGACGGCCACGGCGCCGTGGCCGGTGGTGGTGACGGTGCGGACGTTGAT
>CALRVO020000187.1:0-7208 GCA_943371595.1 Sphingomonas paucimobilis | reverse complement strand
CCGACCGCATCGGGGTCATCGTGCAGACCGTGAGGGTGCCGGTGCGGAAGTTGGCGCGCGTGGGGCGCCCGCCCAGCCGCGAGTCGAGCAGCGCCCGGACGTCGGCGAGCCGCAGCGGCACCCCGGGGGTGCCGTCGCCGGCGGCGCGGGCGAGCTCACGCTCGAGCTGGGGCACCTGCCAGGCGTCGTCGGGCGAGACGTCGGTCAGTCCGCGGACACCCTCGGTCAGCACCTCCATCCACGCCGCCACGTCGACCGCCGCGGCGAGCCCGTCGAGGCAGCGGGCCAGCCGGTCGACGAGCTCGGCCAGGCGCCCGGCGAGGTCGATCTCGGAGCTGCCGACGTCGTCGACGGGCAGCCCGCGGCCGAGGTGGCGGTGGTCGTCGCCGCTCATCACGACGCCGAGCAGGATGCGGTCGAGGCCGCTGCGCCAGGTGTTGTGCTCGAAGCGGTTCATCGAGAAGCGGGCCCGCTGGGCGGCGTCGATGCCCCAGCGGATGCCGGCCTGGCCCACCCACCGGGTGATCCGGTCGAGGTCGTCGTCGGAGAACGCGAAGCGCAGGCGCACCGACGCGGTGCTGGCCAGGTCGAGCACGTCGGAGGCCGTCACCCGGCCGCCGGCCAGGGCGACCAGGTCGGCGGCGACGGCGAGCAGCGGGTTGGTGCTGGTCAGCGCCCGGTCGGCCAGGCGCACCCGCAGCCGGTGGGCGGGGTGCCCGTCGTCACCGGCGACGACCTCCTCGAGCCCGAAGCCGGCCGAGATCAGCGGAGCGAAGGTCTCGATGTCGGGACACATCACCAGGATGTCGCGCGGCTCGAGGGTCGGGTCGTCGGCGAGCAGTCCGACCAGCACCTCGCGCAGCACGTCGACCTGGCGGGCCGGGCCGTGGCAGGCGTGCACCTGCAGGCTGCGGTCGGCGGGGTCGTGGCGGCGGGCGGCGCGCTCGTCGGGCGTGGGCGCGTGGTTGGCGCGCAGGTCGTGCTGGAGCAGGCCGAGCAGCGTCGTGGGCCCCTCCGGCGCTGGGGCCGCCACGGCCTCGTCGGCCAGGTCGAGATCGAGGGTGCGGCGCAGCTCGCGGGTGTCGCGGCCCAGCGAGGCCAGCAGCGGGTGGCCGACGCGGTCGGCCGAGCGGTCGTCGTCGCGGGCGACCACGCCACCGAGGCCGGTCAGCGTGTCCCACAGGACCGGCGAGGGCTGCGGCAGCCACAGGTGGACGTCGCGGCTGGTCGCGAGCGCCTCGAGCAGCGCGACCTCGGTCACCGGCAGCCGGGTGTGGCCGAAGAGCGAGAGCCGGGCGGGCAGGTCGAGACCCGCGCCCCCGGCCCGCAGCGCCGCCAGAGCACGGGCGTGGCGCTGGTCGGGCGCCTCACCGCCGACGCGGGTGACCAGGCGCCGCCACAGCTCGGCCTGCCAGCGCAGGTCGTCGGGCAGCGCGGCGCCGGCCCCGTCGGTGTCGCGGCCCTCGCGCCAGTCGGTGACCGACGACGGCCGCTGCACGGCGTAGGAGGCGAACAGACCGGCCAGGCGCCGGGCCACGGAGTAGCGGCGGTCGCGGCGCAGGTCGGCGACGCCGTCGGACTGCTGAGCGGTGAGCCCGTGCCCGAGGTGGTGGGCCAGCGTGGCGCACCACGGCTCGTCGAGCGACGCGTCGATCGTCTCGAGCAGCGGCCACACCAGCCGGTCGGGCGACCAGGGGTCGTCGCGCTCGCGGTCGAGGAGCAGCGCGACCAGCGACCCGGGCCGCAGGAACCGCACCCCCGCGCACACCCCGTCGCCGCCACGCGGACCGACCCCGAGCCGGTGCGACATGCGCTGCGCCAGCCACCGCTCGACCCCCTTCTCGGGCACCACCACGACCTCCTCGGCGAAGGGGTCGGGCAGCGGCGTCGACAGCAGCGCGCCGAGGGCGTCGGCGAGCTGGTCGGTGCGCGGGGCACGGTGGAGGTGGAGGGACATGGTGGGACGACCCTAGAGGTGCCTACCGACAGTCCCGGGCGGGCGGCATCATGGCGCCATGGACGCCCCGCACCGGCTCTCGCGCCAGGACGCGCGTCGCGTCGCGGTCCGCGCGCAGCTGCTGACGGCCCAGCGCCCGACCGAGGTCCTCGACGTGGTGCGGCACCTGACGTTCGTGCAGCTCGACCCGACCCGCCACGTCGCGCCCAGCGCCGACCTGGTCCTGTGGAGCCGGCTGGGCCCGGCGTACGACGTGGGTGAGCTGCGCGACCTGCTCGACACCCAGGCCCTGATCGACCACCACCAGCTGGCGCGACCGGCTGAGGACCTCGCGCTCTATCGCGCCGAGATGGCGCGGTGGCCCGGGCCCGAGCCGCTCAAGCCGTGGCAGGGGAGCGTGCGCGACTGGGTCACGGCCAACGACGACTGCCGGCGCGAGGTGCTCGCGCTGCTGCGCGGAGACGGCCCGCTGCCGGCCTCGGAGATCCCGGACTCCTGCGAGGTGCCGTGGCCCTCGAGCGGCTGGAACAACGACAAGAACGTCAAGATGCTGCTCGCCCAGATGGTCGAGCGCGGCGAGGTCGCGCGTGCCGGGCGCGGCGGCAAGGGCGGGCGCGAGGTGCTGTGGGACCTCGCCGAGCGCATCTACCCCGACGACCCGGTGCCCACCGTTGACGAGGCCGCTCGGGTCCGCGACGAGCGCCGCCTCCGCTCGCTCGGCATCGCCCGGGCCCGTGCGGCCAAGATGCCGATCGAGCCCAACGACGTCGGCGAGGCCGGCGGGCCCGCGGTCGTCGAGGGCGTCAAGGGCACCTGGCGCGTCGACCCGGTCTGGCTCGACGGAGCACCGTTCGAAGGGCGCGCCGCGCTGCTCTCGCCGCTCGATCGCCTCGTCGCCGACCGCAAGCGCCTCGGCGAGCTCTTCGACACCGAGTACTACCTGGAGATGTACAAGCCCGCCCGCCAGCGCCGCTGGGGCTACTGGGCGCTGCCGGTGCTGTGGGACGACCGCCTGGTCGGCAAGCTCGACGCGGTGGCCGACCGCGACGCCGGCGAGCTGCGCGTCGACGCGACCCACCAGGACGAGCCGTGGTCGGCCGACTGCGCCGACGCCGTACGCCGTGAGGTCGAGTCGCTCGCGGCGTGGCTTGGCCTGGCGCCGGTCGTGCTGGGCTGACGCTGCCTCAGGCGCCGCGGAACTCGCGGTCGGCCTCGTCGATGTCGCGCTCGAGCGCGGCGACGGCCTCGGGCTTGCCGTGGAACCGGCGGTAGGAGTAGACGAGCAGCGCGACCGCGATGAGCGCCGAGCCGACCAGGGTGAAGCTGGTGGCCCGTCCGCCGGGCAGCCAGGTCCAGTCGGGCATCGGCCACCAGCCGGGCTGGGCCGGGTCGGAGTACCAGTAGGCCGCGCACGCCAGCAGGAACAGCACGCCCACGACGGAGACCGCGATGCGCAGCGGGGTCTCGACGCTCTCGGCGGCGCCCTTGAGGGCGCGGTACTTGACCGGGTCGAGGCGCCGCTCGGCCCACTCGTACTGCTGCGAGAGCACGGCCAGGCCGGCGAAGATGCCGAGCAGGCCGGGCCCGGGGAGGGCGATCATCGCGACACCGGCGATCAACAGACCCCAGCCGACGACCTCGACGAGCACGCGCCTGGCTGCGGACTTCATGGACGAAGCATCCCAGAGCCGGTCAAGCGGCAGGCCCACGCGTAGCCGACCAGACCCAGGGTCAGCAGTCCCGACACCAGCTGGCTGACCCCCGCCGCCCAGCCTCCCGGCAGCCAGGTCCACGCCGGGAGCACCCACCACCGGGGCTGCGCCGGCTCCCACAGCCACAGCAGTCCCGACGCAGCGAGCAGGGCGCACAGGGTCAGCGACGCCAGCGCGCGCCACGGCGTGGCCACGCCGCGGCAGGCCTCGTCGACCACCCGGGCGCGCAGCGCCACGACCCGGCGCTCGGCCCACTCGGACTCGCGGGCCAGGAGCAGGAGCCCGGCGAGCATCACCAGGAGCCCGGGCCCCGGCAGGGGGAACAGCACCACGCCGACCGCGAGCAGCAGCCACCCGGCCACCACCACGCCCCAGCGTCGGACCGTCGCCACGGCCACAGGATGACCGGTGCCGGCGACACGGAGGTGAACTCAGCCCGAGTACTGCGCGACGTAGGCGCGCCCCTCGTCGGAGAGGGTGCCGTGGGCCTCGGCGACCGCGGCCCACCGCAACGTCGTCCGCAGGAAGCGCAACGGGTTGTAGACGTCCTCCTCGCGCGAGAACAGCCCGTCGCCGGCGTAGGTCATGATCGTGAGGTTGGACTCCTCGTGCAGCGAGCCGTCGCCGGGATCGGGCATCAGGTTGCGCACCTCGCAGATCAGCCGCGAGGTCGACTCGTCGACGGTCTGCCAGGCCAGCGGGAAGCCGGTCATCACCGAGCCCGGGAACGACGTCATCGTGGCCACCGACCAGGCTCGGATCTCGTCGCGCCCGTGGAAGGTGCCGAAGGCGTGCTCGACGTAGACGGCGTCCTCGGTGAAGCTGAGCGCGAAGTCGTCCCAGTCGCCGCTGTCCGCGTGCTGCTGCACGCGGGCGTGCATCGAGGCGTAGGCCTCGGTGATCTCAGCGGCGCTGAAACGGCTCACGTCAGCAGAGGATCGGGATCGGCAGCGTGCAGCCGCCGGGGTCGACCGGGTCGGGACCGGGCCCGGGGCCGACGGGCGGCCGGACGGCGTTGACGGTGGCGGCGAAGTAGGGCGCCAGGCTCGACGACATCGTGGCGCTGAGGTGGAGGTCGTCGAACCACGTGTGCGTGGAGCCGACCAGGCCACGGCAGACCTTGGGGCCGCAGAAGCGGGGGTTGACGTCGATCGGCTTGCGCGAGCCGAGGACCGGACGCAGCGCGTCGGCGACGTAGGAGCGGGTCGCCGCCGCCTCGGGCAGCGCCTTGCCGCGAGCCAGCTGGCACGAGTAGGGGAGGTTGCCCTTGGCGCACTTGCGGTGCCGCTCGGGGACGGTGGCGACCTGGGCGATCACGTCGACCTCGGAGCCGATCGCCTTCAGGGTGCGGGCCAGCCGCGGGGTGCCCTTGCGCATCGCGACGGCCATCATGCCGACGTAGGAGGCGCGGTCACGGACCTTGCGCGCGTGGACGTAGCGCTGCCAGCTGCCGTTGAGCACGATCCGGTAGGGCTGGTCACCGGCCTCGAGCCGACGCGCGACCTCGATGCCGAGCGCGTTGGAGCGGAAGCAGGCCGGCACCGAGTCGGTCGCCTTGACCTGGTTGTCCATCGGCGGGCAGGAGCCCATCATCACCGCGACGAGGTTGATGTCGCGGCCCGCGACGGCCTTCTTGAGCGCGGGGATGAACATCCACGAGTGGGAGTCGCCCCACAGCACGATCGTCGGCCGGTCGGCGTCGAAGCGGTTGAGGCCGCACACGACGGGCTTGGCGGGGATCTTCTCCTTGGGCGTCGCGCACACGCGGGGCATCCGGGGGAAGTCCTGGCTGGGCTTGCGGGCCTTCGCGGCGACGGTGAGGTCGGAGACGGCCTGGGCGCTGGGGGTCGACACGGCGACCATGAGGGAGGCGAGGAGGGCCGTGACGAGGGCGGTCACGACGAGGGAGATGTGGGAGGGCATCTTCATGATGGGCACATGGTCGCATCCGCAGGCCCGCGGCGCACGCGAAGTCGCGACCTCAGCCGGTGCGGTCGGCGTAGGCCGTGGCCGCGGAGTGCACGGCGTCGACGTAGGCGCGGGAGTTGTTGTAGGACAGCACGCCGCTCGTCCACCCCTCACCGGTGGTGAGGTCGCGCCCGCCGGCGCACAGGTAGTCGGCGGCCGCCAGCGCGGCGTCGTCGAGGTCGTTGGGGTCCCGGACGCCGTCAGCGTCGCCGTCGGCGGACCACTGCTCCCAGGTGCTGGGGATGAACTGCATCGGCCCGACGGCGTGGTCCCAGTCGGGGTCACCGTGGTAGGTCGTGGTCTCGGGGGTCGCGCGGATGGCGGCGAACGGACCCGCCCCGTCGAGCGCGGGTCCGAGGATGCGGCTCGAGGACCGTCCGTCCGTGCCGAGCGACCGGCCGCCCAACGTCCCGTGCTGCGACTCGACCCACCCGACGCCGGCCAGGGTGGTCCAGCCGAGGCCGCAGGAGCCGGGGGCAGCGAGCTCGGCCCGGGCGTAGGCACCCAGCGCGGTCTCGGACAGGCCCGCGGCCCGCGCCGTGCGCCGCAGCCAGGCCGGGTCGACCTGCGGCAGCCCGGACGCCCCGTCGGACACCCCCGCCGACGACCCCGCGGCCGGTGCGGGACGGGCTACCGGGGCGGCGACGTAGGCGGCCGCGCCGCCCGGGGTCAGGTCGCGGACCGGCGGACGGACGTAGAGTGTCTGCTGGACGACGTAGGCCACGCCGGAGAGCGCGACGAGGGCAGCGACGAAGACGACGACCGCCCGCAGGGGCCGGTCGGTCACCGGGCGCCGGTGTCGCTGCCGGAGTCGGTGTCGACGACGTCGCGGATGCTCGGGAGGAAGTACTTCTTGAGCAGGGCCGACTTCTTGGCGCTGAGGTGGTTGTCGTCGAAGTAGTAGGTGATGCCGTCGGACTCGGCGAAGCAGGTGGTGTCGGTGCACAGGGCTGCGGCCGGGTCGATCAGCCGCGGAGGGGTCGGCCCACCGTCGCGGTTGCCGGGTCGGTCGTCGTCGGACAGCCTGGCGGCCTTGCCGTTGCCGGTGTCGGTGGTCAGCACGACCTGGGTCTCACCGGTGTCGGGGTCGACGGCGCCGGGCAGCCCGGCCATCAGGTCGAGCAGCCAGTCGCGGTTGTCGCCCTCGTCCTTGATCGCCTGGTCGCGGGGCACGTCGCAGGAGTAGGGCCGCGAGATCGCCTCGCAGAGCGGGGCGTTGCGCGGGATGATCGGCGTCGGGCCGATGACGTCGACGTCGGCGTCGATCTCGGCGAGTCGCTCGAAGAGCGCGGGCGTGCCGAGCTGGCTGTAGGTCGCCATCTTCTTGACGTACTCGACGTTGACGTCGGCGGCGCCGCCGATCTTGGGCGTGCCGCGGTAGGTCTCGTAGCTCTGGCTGATGAGGATCTTGAGCGGCGCGCGGTCGTCGACGTGCCGCTCGGCGAAGCGGAGCGCGGCCGCGTTGGAGCGGGCACAGGCGCCGGTCGCGTTCTCGGTCGGGACGAAGACCGGGCAGGCCCCCATCACGAAGGCGACCAGGTTGACGTCCTTCTTGCCGGCCGCGGCCTCGA
>CALRVO020000186.1:0-7221 GCA_943371595.1 Sphingomonas paucimobilis | reverse complement strand
TCGGCGTCGAGCGAGGACGTGTCCACCTCGACGGGCCGGGCCAGGCCCGGGAAGTACGCCAGGCCGCCGTCGGTGCGGAGCGTGATCCTCATCGGGTGCGACTCAGCCGGCTGCGCCGGCCCCGATCGTGACGGGGCTGCCGGTGGCGTCGAGGTGCTGGGTCGCCCCCTCCTCCATGGGCGGGGGCACCAGGCCCACGTTGCCCTGGCGGTAGAGGTACCACGACCCGTCGGACCCGGCGAAGGTCGTCATGGCGCCCGAACCGATGTCGCCGTCGAGGTAGCCGGTGTAGATCGCCGGACCGGTGTTCCAGTGCAGCATCAGCGTCCCGTTCTTCTGCTGCCACTGACCGTTGCCGCCGCCGGTGAAGGTGCCGTCGGCGTTGAAGGTCAGCGGGACCTGGCTGAAGCGCCCTGTGACGCCCCAGTCGAAGTGCAGCGACCACGCGCCGGAGATCTTGAGCGGCTTGGGGCTGCTCGAGATCCCCACCGCGGCCCACGCCTCGATCGTGGCCTGCTGCGCCCCGGCCCCGAAGAGTGTCTCGGCGTTGGCCACGGTCAGGTTGGCGAAGTCCTGGAACTGCGCCGTCGAGGCCAGCCGGGGGTCGCACAGGGTGACGTACCAGATCTTGCCGGCCTTCTCCCACGCGTAGCCGCCGAGGGCGGTGGCGAGCAGGTAGAAGGCCCGGTTGGGGATCCCGGAGTTGATGTGGACGCCACCGTTGTCGGCGGTGGTGTGCACGAAGCCGCTCATGTGAGCCGGCTGCGGGTCCTTGCCGAGGTGCGGGTCGTCGTACGCCGTGCCGGGGGCCTTCATCGACCGCAGCGCGACCCCGTTGACCCGGGACGTGAACAGCCCTTGCCCGATCAGCCAGTCGGCCTGGTCGGCGGTCTGGCGGGGGGAGTGGGCGAACTGCTTGACCATCGAGCCGAACACGTCGGACATCGACTCGTTGAGCGCGCCCGGCTGGTCGTGGTACTCGAGGTTGGCCTGGTAGGACGTCACCCCGTGGGTCATCTCGTGACCGATGACGTCGATGGAGGCCGTGAACCGGTTGAAGTAGACGCCGTCGCCGTCGCCGTAGGTCATCTGCGCGCCGTTCCAGAAGGCGTTGTTGTAGCTGGTGCTGTAGTGCACGCTCGAGATCAGCGGCATCCCGGCGTTGTCGATCGAGTTGCGCAGGTAGGCGTCCCAGAAGAGGTCGAAGGTGGCGCCCGCGCCGTCGTAGGCCTCGTCGGTCTCGGGGTCCCCGGTGGCGCCCTGCCCCTCCGAGCGCACGAGCGTGCCCGGCAGGCTGGTGCCGTGGTTGAGGTCGTGCACCCGCCGCTGCTTGTTCGGTGTCGTCACCGGCATGGCCGGGGCGATGGTGGTGTAGGACCGGGTGATCCGGCGGCTGCGTTGGCTGTTGTCGGTGGCCAGGGCCTGCAGGGCCAGCTCACGCTGGGCGGCGTCGCCGTTCTGGGCGACGTGCTCGAGCATGTGGGGCGGCAGGATGCAGTGGATCGCGTGACGGTCGCCGTCGTGTCGTGACATCGTCCTGCCCCGTCAGCTCGCCGACCCGGCGCCAGCCAGGACGGGGATGTCGTTGCCGGCGGCGTCGTGGTGGGCGGCGTCGTCGTCCGCGGCGACGCCGACGGTGCCCTGCTGCACGAGGTACCAGCAGCCGTTGAGGCCGCCGAAGGTCGACATCTCGCCGGTCCCCACGGGCCCGACCAGGGAGCCGCCGTACTTCGCGGGCCCGCTGTTGAAGCTGAGCATCAGGGTGCCGTCACGCAGCATCCAGCGCCCGGCAGACGGCCCGGTGAAGGTGCCGTCGGCGTTGAAGGTGATGAGGTTGGTGGTGTAGCGGCGGGGACCGGGTGACCCGGTGTCCCAGCTGTAGTGCAGCGTCCAGGTGCCGTTCATGCTCATGGCTGTCCCTCTCGTGTCGGTGGGCCAGCGTGACGGCAGGTGCTCGTGCCGGCCCCGTGGAGTGGGCCAGCCGCCTCCGGCCCCCCCGGCACACGTGCGTCGGTCAGCGGATGGTCCTTGACCAACGTTGACCGGGTGGTCCCCGGGTGTTTAGGGGCGAAGGTCCCGGCCTGCTGACGGGCCCGTCGACCCGGTCGCCGACGTCGCGCAGTCCTGCGCGGCGGCGTCGAGCTCGGCGGCCGCCGGGTCGGTCCCGTAGCGGCCGGTCAGGGTCGCGACCAGCGCCTCGCGCACCCGCGCGGGCGGCACGGCCGCGCCGAGGCACCGGGCGTACGCCGCCTCGTCGAGCCCCCCGCCGAGCCCCCCGCCGAGCCCCCCGTCGAGCCCCGCGGAACGACCGGCGAGCGTGCGGGCGGCCACCTCGGCGTACGACGTGCAGGCGTCGAGGGCGTCGACCCACGCCCCGGCGACGTCGACGGTGAGCATCGGGGCGGCGTCGACGACCTCGCCGTCGTCGCGGACCAGGCCGGCCTCGACCAGCTCGTCGAGGCTCAGGCGGTCGGTCAGGACGTCGGCGAAGCACCCGCCCTCGGCGACGACCCCGGGGTCGGTGTCGCCGGCGGACCACAGGGCGGCCAGGCCGGCGCGGACGTCGGCCGGCACGGCCTCGCGGTCGTCGCTCTGCGAGACGTCGACGTCGCAGGCGCCCAGCGCCAGCACCGTCGCGCAGGCCGCCACGAGGGCCGGGAGGGGACGCACGCCCCCGATCTTCCCACGCGTGCCCCAGGGCACGTCCCGTGCCACCGCCCGGCGCCTTGCCGTCACACGACCCGAACGACGCAGGGCATCCGTGCATCGGCACGGGCCGTGCCCTACCGTGCGAGACGTGGACTTCGCCCCCTCTGCCCGAGCCGCCGACCTCACCGAGCGCGTCCGCGCGTTCCTCGCCGAGGAGCTCGAGCCCGCCGAGCCCGACTACCACCGCGACCTCGCCGAGGCCCGGCGCACGGGTGACCCGTGGCAGCCGCTCCCGCTGATCGAGGAGCTCAAGGCCAAGGCCCGCGAGCGTGGCCTGTGGAACCTCTTCCTGCCCGCCGGTCACTCCGACGGCTACACCGTCGACGGCAGCGACGGGCTGACCAACGTCGACTACGCCCCGATCGCCGAGCTCACCGGACGTTCCGCGATCGCGCCGCTGGTGCTCAACTGCAACGCACCCGACACCGGCAACATGGAGGTGCTGCTCAAGTACGGCACCGAGGCGCAGAAGCAGGAGTGGCTCGAGCCGCTCCTCGACGGCCGCATCCGCAGCGCCTTCGCCATGACCGAGCCCGACGTCGCGTCGTCCGACGCCACCAACATGGCCGCGACCGCGGTCGTCGACGGCGACGAGATGGTCATCAACGGCCGCAAGTGGTGGACCTCCGGCATCGGCCACCCCGACTGCCGGGTGATGATCTTCATGGGCCTCACCGACCCTGACGCCGACCGCCACCACCAGCACACGATGGTGCTCGTCCCGCGCGACGCGCCGGGTGTCAAGGTCGAGCGGATGCTGTCGACGATGGGGTTCTCCGACGAGCCGCTCGGCCACGGCGAGGTGTCGTTCACCGACGTGCGCGTGCCGCTGAGCAACGTCATCGGCGGGCCGGGCGAGGCCTTCGCGATCGCCCAGGGCCGCCTCGGCCCGGGTCGCGTCCACCACTGCATGCGGCTGATCGGGCTCGCCGAGATGGCCCTCGAGCTCGCCTGCAAGCGGGCGCTCGAGCGCACCGCCTTCGGCAAGCCGCTGGCCAACCTGGGCGGCAACCGCGAGCGCATCGCCGAGGCCCGCATCGCCATCGACTCGGTGCGCCTGCTCGTGCTCAACGCTGCGTGGAAGCTCGACCAGGGTGGCCCGCTCAACGCGCTGTCGGAGGTCGCCCAGATCAAGGTGTCCGCGCCCAACGTCGCCCAGCAGGTCATCGACATGGCCATCCAGCTCCACGGCGGCGGCGGGCTGTCCGACGACCACCCGCTGGCCGGCGCCTGGACCACCGCCCGGGCGCTGCGCCTGGCCGACGGTCCCGACGAGGTGCACCGGGGCGTGATCGCGCGTCTCGAGCTCGGCAAGCACGGCGCCCGCCGGTGAGCCCGACCGCCGACTCGTCCGCGGTCCGCGACGAGGACGCCTTCGACGTCGACGCCGTGGCGACCTACCTCGACCGCGGCCCGATCGCCGGGGTCCGCCAGTTCCGCGGCGGGGCGTCCAACCTCACCTACCTCCTGCAGTACGACGGCGAGCAGGCCGACCTGGTGCTGCGGCGTCCGCCGGCGGGGGTCAAGGCGCGCGGCGCCCACGACATGGGCCGCGAGCACGACGTGCAGCGAGCGCTGGCGCCCGTCTTCCCGCACGTGCCGGCGATGGTCGCCCACTGCACCGACGAGGCGGTGATCGGCTCGGAGTTCTACGTGATGGAGAAGGTCGACGGGGTGATCCCGCGCCAGGACTTCGGCTTCCCCGTCACCCCCGAGCAGGCCGACCACCTCTGCGACCGGGCGCTCGACACCCTCGTGGCGCTGCACGGCGTCGACGTCGACGGCGTGCCCGCCCTGGCCGCGCTGAGCAAGGGCGACGGCTACGTCGCCCGGCAGGTGTCGGGGTGGACCCGCCGGTTCGCCGACGCCCGCACCGACGACACCGGCGACTGGAGCGACGTGGTGGGCTGGCTCGACGCGCACCAGCCGCGCGACGTCGCCCAACGGATGATCCACAACGACTTCCGGCTCGACAACCTCGTGCTCGACCCCGACACGCTCGGCGTACGCGCGGTCCTCGACTGGGAGATGGCCACCGTCGGCGACCCGCTGATGGACCTCGGCGGGGCGCTCGCCTACTGGGTCGAGGCCGACGACGACGAGGTCTTCCAGCTGTTCCGCCGCCAGCCGTCGACGACCCCGGGCATGTGGACCCGCGAGCGGATCGTCGAGACCTACCTCGAGCGCTCCGGCCTCGAGCTCCCGGTGCCGGGCTGGCGGTTCTACGAGGTCTTCGGGCTGTTCCGGCTCGCCGTCATCGCCCAGCAGATCTGGTACCGCTACGCGCACGGGCAGACCACCAACGAGTCCTACGCCGTCTTCGGCCCGGCCGTCGGCTACCTCGAGACCCGCTGCCGCGCGCTGCTCGCCGACGGCGCCGCCTGATGGGCGTCGTCCTGCTGGTCCGGCACGGCCAGGCGTCCTTCGGGGCCGACGACTACGACGTCCTGTCGCCGACCGGGTGGCAGCAGGGCCGGCTCCTCGGTGAGTGGATGGCCGGGCGGCGCGTGGTCCCCACGACCGTCGTGCGCGGCGGGATGCGCCGCCACCGCGAGACGCTCGAGGCCATGACCGGCGCCGCGGGCTGGCGCGGCGAGGTCGTCGTCGACGAGGACTGGGACGAGTTCGACCACCTGGGCATCGTGGCGAGCCACCCCGAGGTGCCGTCCTTCAGCCACGCCGGTGACCTCGACCGCAAGGCCTTCCAGCGGCTCTTCGAGCAGGCGACCGCGCGGTGGACCGCCGGCCACGGTGACTACGACGAGCCCTGGGACGGGTTCGTCGCGCGGGTGCGCGCCGCCTTCGAGCGGGTGGCCGCCCGCGCCGGCTCCGGCGAGACGGCGCTCGTGGTGACCTCCGGCGGCGTGATCGGCGTCCTCGCCGCGGCGCTGCTCGACCCCGACGACGACGACCCTGCCGCCCTCGCCCGGCGCTGGGCCCGCTTCAACGCGGTCACCGTCAACTCCTCGGTCACCCGAGTCGTGGTCGGCTCCACCGGGGCCCGGCTGCTGACCTTCAACGAGCACGCCCACCTCGAGGGCGACCACCTCACCTACCGATGACGGCCCGTCTCCTGGGTCGCGTGCTCCTCGCCGCCGCGCTGCTGGTGGCGGGCACCGCCCACTTCGCCGACACCCACGAGTTCCTCGGCCAGGTGCCCACGTTCCTGCCGCTGCGCGAGGAGATCGTGCTGGTCTCCGGCGTGGTCGAGCTCGTCCTCGGGGTCGCCCTGCTCGTGCTGCGCGGCGACCGGCTGGCGCTGCTCGGCCTGGTGGTGGCGGTGTTCTTCGTCGCGGTCTTCCCCGGCAACGTGTGGCAGGCGGTCGACGGCTCGCCGTCCTTCGGCCTCGATTCCGACCGCAGCCGCGTCGTACGGCTGTTCTTCCAGCCGTTGCTGGTCGCGTGGGCGTTGTGGTGCACCGGTGCGTGGACGTGGTTGCGCCGGCGTCGCCGGGCGCGTCCTTTACCTTCGCGGCCCTGATCGGTGCTTACGGTGCTCCCATGTCGCGCACCCCGCACGCAGACCCCGAGATCCCCGGCTACCGGGGACGCAGGCTCGACGACGACTCGCTGCTGTTCGTCCGCGACGGGGTCCGGCGTCGCGTGCACCGGGTCGGACCGCCCGAGCAGCTGGCGTCACTGGTCTACGAGCCGGGGGTGGCCCGGCGACGCCAGGGGCGCTTCGAGCGCGGCGTGGCCAGCTTCCTGGCCGACCAGCACACGGCGTGGCTGCTGCGCGAGCTCGACGTCGACGTCGTCCTCGACGTGGGCGCCAACGTGGGGCAGTTCGCCAAGCACGCCCGCCGGATGGGCTACCGCGGTCGCATCGTGTCCTTCGAGCCCGTGCCCGACCTGGTCGAGGTGCTCGAGGCCAAGGCGGCCGACGACCCCGACTGGCACGTGGTGCCGTGCGCGCTCGGCGACCAGGACGGCACCGCCGAGATCAACTGGTCGCCGGGCACCCTGAGCTCCCTGCTGCCGGCCAGCGACTTCGGCCGGCAGTGGAACGACGTGCTCGACGACACCACCACCCGCGAGATCCGGATCCGTCGTCTCGCCGACGTGTGGGACCAGGCCGTCGCCGGCCTCGACGCCCCGCGCCCGTTCCTCAAGATGGACACCCAGGGCTACGACGTCGAGACCTTCCGCGGCGCCGGCGACCACGTCGCCCAGCTGCTCGGCCTGCAGTCGGAGGTCGCGATGGTCCCGATCTACGACGGCATGCCCCGCTTCCCCGACCAGCTCGCGCTCTACGAGTCGGCCGGCTTCGAGACGACCGGCATGTTCCCGGTCAACCGCGACCGCGACACCCTGCGCGCCATCGAGTTCGACCTGATGATGGTCGGGCCGGCCGGTCTCGCCGAGCGCCTCCGATAGTCGTGGACCTTCTGCACCGGACCCGGTCGTGTGCAGAACGTCCACGACTATCGCGGTGGGGTGGGGGTCCGGGCGCGGCCTGTGGATGACGGCCGCGTCGAACGTCAGGTCTGGCGCACCCTGTCGGCATGCACG
>CALRVO020000185.1:0-7265 GCA_943371595.1 Sphingomonas paucimobilis | reverse complement strand
GCTCGCAGAGCGTGACGAGCCCCGGGGTGAGCGCCTGCAGCGCACCGATCGCCGTGTAGGGGTCGTTGGTGCCCGGGGACAGGGCCCGGACGGCCATCTCGGTGAGCTGCTGGACGGCGAAGTGCACGTCCTGGTGCGGAGTGCGGGCCGGACCCAGCTCGAAGGCGGCGGCGACACGTGCCCGGCTCGCGTCGTCGAGCGGTCGGGAGGTCCGGACGAGCGCGTCGCCGGCCACCACGTGGGCACCCGGGGTGGCCCGCGCGTCGATCACGACGTCGGCGCCGACGGCGCACTGCACCAGAGCCTCCACGGTGACCTGTTGGACGAAACCGCTCCCGGCGGCCTCCACGACCGACCAGTCGACCCGGCCGGTGGAGCCGACGGACGCTCCCTCGGCGCCCTCCTCCCGATCCGTGGTGGCGGGGTAGAGCAGCTCGACGACGTCGTCGAGCTCGCGGGCCACTCGCTGCTGCAACGAGGTGACCTGCACCGAGGTCGCGATGTGGTGGATGAAGTAGACGAGCACCGCGACGTCGACGAGGGCGATCAGCACCGCGACGTGGACCGCAGCCGTGGGGACGAAAACCTCGACGCCGTCGGCGTCGCTGCGCACGGCGCGCAGCACGACCAGGCAGTAGACGAAGCTCGAGGTCAGCACCGCCAACACCAGCTGGTTGCCCCGGTCGGCCATGAAGTTGCGCACGAGCCGTGGGCCGTAGGTCGACGAGGTCGTGGCGAGCACCGAGATGGTGATGGAGAACGACGTCGCAGCCACGGTGAGCATCGAGCCACCGACCGTGGTGAGCAGTGCCCGGCTGCCGGTCGCGCTCAGGTCGGCCAGGATCCAGACACCGTCGCCGACGACCCGCCGGTCGAGCACGAGCATGACCTCGGCGAGCACCACGGCGCCGAGCCCGAGGGCGGCGGGGAGCACCCAGAACGACTCCGAGGCCCTGCGCAGCGACATCCTCGTCATCATCGCGCGAGCATAGGACTCCCCCGTACGCGTCGGAGCGGGAACACCCCGGCACGAACCGCGGTTGGGGAACCCGTGAGTGCTCCCGAGATCACGCGCGCCAGCGTCGGCCTGCGCAGCGAGCGCGGCCCGATCCTGCTCGCGGTCATGCTCAGCATCGGGCTGGTCGCGATCGACGCGACGATCCTGGCCACCGCGGTGCCGGCCGTGGTCGACGACCTGGGCGGGTTCACGTCGTTCCCGTGGCTCTTCTCGATCTACCTGCTGGCGCAGGCGGTGTCGGTGCCGATCTACGGCAAGGTCGCCGACCTCTACGGGCGCAAGCCGGTGATGCTGCTCGGGATCGGGCTGTTCGTCGTCGGCTCGCTGCTGTGCGGCATCGCGTGGAGCATGCCGGCGCTGATCTTCTTCCGGCTCGTGCAGGGGCTCGGTGCCGGTGCGGTGCAGCCGATGGGCATGACGATCGTCGGCGACATCTACTCCCTGGCAGAGCGGGCCAAGGTGCAGGGCTACATCGCGAGCGTCTGGGCGGCGTCCTCGGTGATCGGGCCGACCCTGGGCGGGATCTTCGCCGACTACCTCTCGTGGCGCTGGATCTTCTTCGTCAACCTGCCGCTGGGCATCGCGGCGGGCTGGGTGATGTGGCGCCGCTTCGACGAGCAGGTCGAGCGCCGCAAGCACTCGATCGACTACGCCGGAGCGTTGCTGCTCGCGGCCGGCGGCTCGCTGTTGCTGCTCGGCCTGCTCGAGGGCGGGGTGCGCTGGGAGTGGGCCTCGACGCCCGGCGTCGCGATCTTCGCCGCCGCGGTCGTGCTGCTCGCCGCGTTCGTGGCCGTCGAGGCCCGTACGCCGGAGCCGGTCCTGCCGCTGTGGATCTTCCGCCGACGGGTGCTCAACGCGGCCAACTCGGGCGCCTTCGTCGTGGGTGTCCTGTTGCTCGGGCTGACGTCGTACGTGCCCCTATACGCCCAGGGAGTGCTCGGCCACGGCGCCCTGGTCGCCGGCCTCGCGCTGGCCGCGATGACCATCGGCTGGCCGATCGCCGCGGCGACGAGCGGGCGCTTCTACCTCTCGATGGGCTTTCGCAAGACGGTGCTGATGGGCGCGTGCTTCGTGATCGCCGGGGCGGCGCTGCTGCTGCCCGTCAGCGCCGACAGCGCCCTGTGGCAGCTGGCCCTGCCGTGCTTCGTGATGGGCATCGGGTTCGGCTACGTCGCCAGCCCCGGCGTCATCGTCGCCCAGTCGTCGGTCGACTGGCAGCACCGCGGCGTGGCCACCGGCACCAACATGTTCGCCCGGTCGATGGGCAGCGCCGTCGGCGTCGCCGTCTTCGGCGCGATCGTCAACAGCCGGGTCGCCGGCAGCGCCGCGTCGGGCAGCACGATCGACCTCGAGAACCTGTCGGCCGGCGTGCTGGCGCCGGCCATCCACGCGGTCTTCGTGTGCTCGGCGGTCGTCGCCCTCGCCCTGCTGCTCTCGGGGCTGCTCATGCCGCGGACGGCGGGCGCGGAGGCGCTGGCCGACGCCCGCCCCCAGACCAGCTAGGCCCAGGGCCGCCAGACCGTGCTGGGGACGACACGGTGCTAGCCCTGGACGGTCGGCCGGATCGAGAGCTCGCCGATCTCGACGTCCCACGGCTGGTCGACCGCGTACTCGACGGCGCCGGCCACAGCGTCGGGATCGAGAGCGGCGCTCTCCATGCCGGCCGCGACCGCCGCCCGCACCTCGGGGTCGGTGATCGAGTCACCGAACTCGGTGCGCACGAAGCCCGGCGAGATCGCGGTCGTCTTGATCGTCCCGTCGGTCGACTCCTGACGCAGACCCTCGAGGATCGTCCGGACGGCGTTCTTGGTGCCGGCGTAGACGGCCATGGTCGGGACGATCTTGATCCCGGCCGTCGACACGATCGTCACGAAGTGGCCGCGGCCCTGGCGCTCGAAGACCGGCAGCGCGGCGTCGATCCCGTGCAGGACGCCACGCACGTTGACGTCGATCATCGCGTCCCAGTCCGCGGTACGCCGCTGGGAGAGTGGCGAGATGGGGCCGATGCCGGCGCTGGCCACGAGCACGTCGAGCCGTCCGAACTGCTCCACCGCGGTCGCGACCAGGCGCTCGAGATCCTCGGCCCGGGTCACGTCGACGGTGACGACGGCGACCCGCGCGCCGTCGGCTCGCAGCTCGGTGGCGAGCTCCTCGAGCCGGTCGGTGCGTCGCGCACCCAACACCACCGCTGCTCCGCGCCGGGCCAGTCGGCGCGCGGTGGCCGCACCGATCCCGCTGCTCGCTCCGGTGATGCCGACGACGTGTGAGTTGAGCACTGCTAGCCTCCGATCATGAGCGGACACTGTGTCCGTTTCGATCTAAACGGACATTCTGTCCGTTTTCAACTCGAGGGGATGCGGTGCCCACACGAAGCGATGCGGCCCACAACCGGGCAGCGATCCTCGACGCGGCCCGCGCCCTGGTCTCCGAGCCCGGCGAGCTGCGACTGAGCGCGGTGGCGAAGCGGGCCGGGGTCGGGCAGGGGACGATCTACCGCCACTTCGACAGCCGGGACGCACTCCTCCGCGCTCTCTACGAGCAGGAGATCGACACCCTGGTCGACCTGGCCACGGTCCTGCTCGCGCAACACGATCCGGAGGAGGCACTGCGGCGCTGGCTGACACAGCTGGCGGCGTACGCCCGGGTGAAGAGCGGCGTCATCGACGCGGTCGAGGACGCGGTGTGGGCCGACCTGTCGTCACAGACCCACGGCAAGCTCACGCTCGCCCTGACCGAGCTGCTGAGCGCAGGCAGCTCCGCCGGGGTGCTGCGTGCCGACGTCGACCCCCGCGACGTGGTCCTGCTGTCCTGGTTCCTGGCCCACGTCGAGGCCGACGAGTGGGAGCAGCGGGTCCCACGCCTGCTCGACGTGCTCCTCGCTGGGTTGCGCAGCTCTGCTGCGTCCTCCACGACGTGAACCATGCCTGGGCCCCGCGTGAGCAGTCTGCCCGCAGCATCGTCCGTCCAGCCGGGTCAGCGGGCGAGATCGACGTCCACGGAGAGGGAGCCGCCGACGCCAGCGAGCCGGCGTGCGGCGTCGTCGTCCAACCGTCCCAGGACGACGATGCCGGGGAAGTAGGACTGGTCGCCGTAGTAGAGCACCAGGTCCTGACCCGGGGCGTAGTAGCCGACGGCTCCCACGTCGGGGTCGGCTCCCTCGGGCTGGCCCTCGAGGGACAGCGGGCCGGGCAGCCGGCCCGTCTTCTCCACGCCACCGTGGTCGCGCATCTCGATGGTCACCGGGAGCTGGGCGACGAGGTCGCGCGCGGCCTGGCTGTCGTCGAGGGTCGCGGAGAAGCTCTGGCCCGCAGCGCGGATCTCGATCCTCATGCTCGCCTCCTGGTCGGCCCCGGTGTCGCGGGGCGGGGTCGTGGGCTGGGTCGTGGGCTGGGTCGGCGTCGCGGCCGTGACGCTGGGGACGGCGCGGTCGTCGGCGGATCCCTCGCCCTCGTCGGTCCCGCAGGCGACCAGCACCGTGAGCAGGCCGACCGCCGCCGCGACGCGGACGAGGCGACGGGACCTCACGGGGTGATCATCACCTTGAGCGCCTCGCGGTCGGCCATCGCGCGGTAGCCGGCGGGCACGCCGTCGAGGTCGGTGGTGACGTCGAAGACCTTGCCGGGTTCGATCGCACCGGAGAGCACGTCGGGCAGCAGCGTGTCGACGTACGCCCGCGTGGGGGCCGGGCCCCCGGTGAGGGTGACGTTGCCGCCGAAGAGGCTGGCGAAGCCGACCGGCGCTTCGTCGTACTGCGGCACGCCGACGCGGCTGATCGTGCCGCCGGCCCGGACCACGCCGTACGCCTGCTCGTAGGCCGGCAGGTGGCCGACCGCCTCGAGGACGACGTGGGTGCCGTGGCCGCCGGTGAGGTCGCGGACCGCGGCGATGCCCTCCTCGCCCCGCGCGGCGACGACGTCGGTGGCCCCGAACTCACGGCCGAGGTCGGTGCGGGCGGCGTGGCGGCCCATCAGGATGATCCGCTCGGCGCCGAGGCGCTTGGCCGACAGCACGGCGAGCAGCCCGACGGCGCCGTCGCCGATGACCGTGACGTCCTGGCCCGCCGCGACGCCACCTCGGACGGCGGCGTGGTAACCGGTGCCGAACACGTCGGACAGCGTCAGCAGCGACGGCACCAGGGCCGGGTCGGCGCTGCCCGGCAGCGCGGCCAGGGTCCCGTCGGCCAACGGGACGCGGATGGCCTCGGCCTGCCCGCCCTCACCTTCGAGGCCGTCCCAGAAGCCGCCTCGCACGCAGGAGGTCTGCAGGCCGGCCCGGCAGAAGTCGCAGGTCCCGCACGAGAACGCGAACGGCGCGACGACCAGGTCGCCCTTGCTGAGGGTGGAGACCTCGGACCCGACGTCCTCGACGACCCCGATGAACTCGTGGCCCACGTGCACCGGCCCGTCGTCGGCGGACATCGAGCCGTAGGGGTGCAGGTCGCTGCCGCAGACGCAGGACGCGGTGATCCGCACCAGGGCGTCGGTGGGCTCCTCGATGCGCGAGTCGCGGACCTCCTCGATCCGCACGTCGCCGGCGCCGTACATCAGTGCTGCCTTCATCGGTGGTGCTCCTTGGTCGAGTGGCTCGTGCTGCGGTCCCCGCAGGCCTGATCGGGCCCGCGGGGACCAGTCAAGGCGCTGCCGGGGACCGGCGGGAGTCACCGTCGTGAGGTGTACCCGCAGGGCACCTCTCGTGGCGCCGCGAGGGCGTCGGGCGTGCCTAGGGTGGTCGACATGGACAACCGTCAGGAGGTGCGCGACTTCCTCACCACCCGTCGAGCCCGCATCACGCCCGACCAGGTCGGGCTCCCGGTCAGCGGCACCCGCCGCGTGCCGGGGCTGCGCCGCAGCGAGGTCGCGACGCTGGCCGGGATGAGCGTGGAGTACTACGCCCGCCTGGAGCGCGGCCAGATCGGCGGCGCCTCCAGCAGCGTCCTCGAGGCCCTGTCGCGGGCCCTGCGGCTCGACGACACCGAGCGTGCCTACCTGCTCGACCTGGCCCGCGCGGCCGACGGCATCCCGACGTCCGGCCGGGCGCGCCGGCGTACGACGAGCACGGCGGCCACGCGCCCCAGCCTCGGCTGGGCCATGGAGGCGATCACCGAGGGCGTCGCGTTCGTCCGCGACGCCCAGCAGAACATGGTCGCCACCAACGCGCTGGCCCGCGCCTTCTACTCCCCCGTCCTCGGCGAGGGGGGACGGGTGCCCAACCTGGCTCGCTTCCAGTTCCTCGACCCCGCCTCCCGCGACTTCTATCCCGACTGGGACCTGTTCGCCGAGATGTGCGTCGCGATCATGCGCGCCGAGGCCGGCCGCGACCCCCACCACCGGGGCCTGCAGGACCTCGTCGGTGAGCTCTCGACGCAGAGCGAGGTCTTTCGCAGGCTGTGGGCCGACCACGACGTGCGCACCCACGGGTCGGGCACCAAGCGCTACCACCACCCCGTCGTCGGCGAGCTCACCCTGGTCTACGAGGAGCTCGCCGTGACCGCCGAGCCGGGCCTGGCCCTGCTCATCCTCACCGCCGAGCCCGGCTCGCCGTCCGCCGAACGTCTCCGGCTGCTCGCCTCCTGGGGCGCGCCCGCGGACAACGCCACGTCCACCCCCAGCCAGCCCCACTAGAGGAGCACCCGTGCAGATCACCCGCAGCTCGATCGACACCGCCAAGGGACCCGCCGACTGGTTCACCGGCGACGTCTACATCGACGCCGTGGCCGCCGCGCCCGCGCCCTCGCGCGTGACCGCCAACCTCGTCCACTTCATGCCCGGCGCCCGCACCCACTGGCACCGACACCCCCTCAGCCAGACGGTCTTCGTCACCGAGGGCGTCGGGCTGTGCCAGCGCCGCGGTGGCCCCGTCGAGGTCATCCGCCCCGGCGACCGCGTCCTGTTCGAGGCCGACGAGGAGCACTGGCACGGCGCGTCCCCGACCCGGCTGATGGTGCACCTGGCCATCAACGAGGCCGACGACGACCACGACGTCGTCCACTGGCTCTCCCCCGTCACCGACGCGGAATACACCGCAACGCCCACCGCCGGCTGACCGCCACCCTCCCGGCGCGCCCTGCGCCGACGACCGTCCTCAGCGGGCGGTCGTCGGTCTCCTCAGTGCGCCCACTCCCACCGATGCGAGGACCCACCCGTGAACACCGACGTCCCCACGAGCACTGCCGTCACGCCCGACACCAGCACTGCTGACACCCCCGACGGGCTGCCCGTGACTGCGCTGCTGGTCATGGCGCTCATGG
>CALRVO020000184.1:0-7289 GCA_943371595.1 Sphingomonas paucimobilis | reverse complement strand
GGTTGATCGACAGCACGCCACCCATGAACGCGGCGACACCGAAGACGATGAAGAAGAAGCCACCGGCCTTGGCGGCGTAGACGGGGAGCATGGGGAAGCCCACGACGTTGTCGTTGGTGCGTCCGGGTCCAGGCCACTGGGTGTGCTTGTGGTAGACGAGCAGAAGCATGTGGGCAGCGATCAGGCCGAGCAGCAGGCCGGGGATCAGCAGCACGTGGACGGTGTAGAGGCGCGGGATGATCGCGTCGCCCGGGAACTCGCCGCCGAAGAGGAAGAACGACATGTAGGAGCCCACCACGGGGGTGGCCTTCAAGAAGCCGTCGGCTGCGCGGATACCGGTGCCGGAGAGCAGGTCGTCGGGCAGCGAGTAGCCGGTGAAGCCCTCGAGGGTGCCCAGCAGGAGCAGGACGCTGCCGATGACCCAGTTGAGCTCACGCGGCTTGCGGAACGCACCCGTGAACCACACGCGCAGCAGGTGCACCATCATCGAGGCGACGAAGAGCATCGCCGCCCAGTGGTGCATCTGACGCATCAGCAGCCCGCCGCGTACGTCGAACGACAGCTTGAGCGTGGAGGCGTAGGCCTCGGACATCGCGACGCCGCGCAGCGGGTCGTAGGAGCCCTGGTACTCGACCTCGCCCATGCTCGGGACGTACCAGAGGGTCAGGAAGACCCCGCTGAGCAGCAGGACGACGAAGCTCCAGAGGGCGATCTCGCCCAGCATGAAGGACCAGTGGTCCGGGAAGATCTTGCGCAGGTTCTTCTTCATCGCCGTGCCGAGACCGAGTCGGTCGTCGGCCCACGTGGCGACCGCACCCGCCTTGGACGGCTTGGACGGTGTGGCGGCGCTGGTGCTGTTGCTGTCAGCGACCTTGCTGGTGTCGATGCTCACTTCTCACGCTCCCAGTAGCTGGGTCCGACAGGTTCGGTGAAGTCACTCTGGGCGACGAGGTATCCGTCGTCATCGATCGCGAGCGGCAGCTGCGGCAGCGGCCGTCCGGCAGGTCCGAAGACCACCTTCGCCGAGTCGGCCAGGTCGAACGTCGACTGGTGGCACGGGCAAAGGACGTGGTGGGTGGTGCGCTCGTAGAGCGAGATCGGGCAGCCGACGTGGCTGCAGATCTTGGAGTAGCAGATGACGCCGTCGATGCTCCAGTCCTCGCGGCCCTTGCCGGGCTTGATCTCGCTGGGCTCCATCTTGACGACGATGACCGCGGCCTTGGCCTTGGCGACCTGGAGCGGGATGCCCTCGAGGTCGAAGATGCCGTCGGGCACGGCGTTGACCAGGTCACCGATCTGCAGGTCGCCCGGCCGGATGGGGGTGCCGAGGACGTCGCGCACGACGCGGACGTTCTTCTTCCACAGGGTGTTCTTGAGGCCGGTGCCCTCGGCGGCGTTGGCGACCTGACCCGGCGTGGGGCCGAGGTCGCGCAGCAGGACCACGACGGGGGCGACGAGCACGCCGGTGGCCAGCAGCAGCGACCGCCGAATCAGCGGGCGCTTGGTCAGGCCCGACTCGTCTAGCCCCGCGTTGAGCGCCTCGACAGTGGCGGCGCGGTCCTCGTCGGAGGAGCGGGCCGGGTGACGCATCTCGACCATCTCGTGGTCGGCCATGAGCTTGCGGGCCCACTGGATGATGCCGACGCCGATGAGCATGAGCGCCAGTCCGAGGAACACGCCGAGCGCGACGTTGGAGGCGCCCAGGCCCCCTACCGTCTCCCAGTTGTCGCCGATGTCGAAGACGAAGTAGGAGACCACGAAGCCGACGGTGCAGACCGCGGAGAGCGTGAACATCAGCGAGACCTGACGCTCAGCGCGCTGGGCGAGCCCCTCGTCGAGGTCGGTGGGGCGCCAGGTGTGGGCCGGCAGGCCCGGGTTGGCGATGGGCTCCTCCGGTACGGCGGGCAGGCGTGCGTCGTCCCCGTCGGCGTCGTCGTGCTTCTCGAGGTCGCTCACGCGCTCGCTCCCCTCTCGGTGGTGGCGGTTCCGCCCGACAGGCGCACCGGGGTGGTGTCGGTCGGCTTGGACTTGGTGGAGCGGGTGGTGTGGGCCGCGATCCAGATCGCGAAGCCGACGAGACCGCCGATGCCGACGATCCAGGCGAACAGGCCCTCGCTCACGGGGCCGAGGCTGCCGAGACCGGACCCGCCGTAGCCGGGGGTCTCCTCGGTGGCCTTGAGGTAGGCGATGACGTCGCGCTTGGCCTCGGGGGTCATGTTGCCGTCGGAGAACGACGGCATCTGCTGCGGACCGGTGAGCAGCGCCTCGTAGATGTAGCGCGACTCGACACCACGCAGCGTCGGGGCGTAGCCGCCGCGGGGCATGGCGCCGCCGGACCCGTCGAAGTTGTGGCACGCGGTGCAGTTGGTCAGGAAGAGCTGGCCGCCGCGGCTGATCGCGTCCTCCCGCTCCTGCTCGGTCAGGCCCTCGGGCAGGGTGTAGGCGGACTCGTCGGGGATCGCGGGGCCGGTGCCGAGGCTGTCGACGTAGGCCGCGAGCTGGCGGATCTCCTCCTCGTCGTAGACCGGGGGCTTGCGCTCGGCCTGCTGGCCGGGCTGGGCCATCGGCATCCGGCCGGTGCCGACCTGGAAGTCGACCGAGGCGCCGCCGACGTCGGTCAGCGCGGGACCGTACTGGCCGCCGTTGACCGTGGGCACGCCCTGGCCGTTGGACCCGTGGCAGGTCGAGCAGCCGACCAGGAAGAGCTCGCGCCCGGCCTTGATGTCTTCAGCGTTGGTGCTGGTCTGCTCGGCCTGGGCGCCGGGGGAGAACGCGGAGTAGGCGCCGCCGGTGAGCAGCAGGGCCATGAGCAGCACCGCGAGGCCGGCGAGCGGCCGACGGCGGTGACGCGAGAGCCGTCCGGCGGAGCGGTGGAGGAGTCGCACTTTATTGTCCCTAGGTCGTCTCGTGGGTTCGTGCAGTCGTGACTGGGGTGGGTCCGGGGCTGGCTACTTGATGAGGTAGATCGTGGCGAACAGCCCGATCCACACGACGTCGACGAAGTGCCAGTAGTAGGACACGACGATCGCGCTGACAGCCTGCTCATGGGTGAACTTGCGGGCCAGGTAGGTGCGGCCGAGCACGAGCAGGAAGGCGATCAGGCCACCGGTCACATGCAGGCCGTGGAAGCCCGTGGTGAGGTAGAACATCGTCCCGTAGGCCGAGTCGGGGATGGTGATCCCCTCGTGGATGAGCTCGGCGTACTCGAAGGCCTGGCCGCCGATGAACACCGCACCCATGACGTAGGTGAGGATGAACCACTCGCGCAGGCCCCACTTGCGGAAGTCGAGCAGGCCGCCGCTGCGGCCCACCTGGCCGCGCTCGGCGGCGAAGACGCCGAGCTGGCAGGTCAGGGAGGACAGCACCAGGATCGTGGTGTTGGCCGCGGCGAACGGCACGTTGAGTGCCTCGGTGTTCTGCGCCCACAGGTCGGAGCTGACCGACCGGATGGTGAAGTAGGACGCGAACAGCGCCGCGAAGAACATCAGCTCGCTCGACAGCCAGATGATGGTGCCGACGGCAACCATCGAAGGACGGTCGTGGTGCCCGTGAAGCCGGGAAGCTGGGATGGTTGCAGTCGTCGCCACGAGTTCATTATGGCGCGCCCGCTCGGCGGTGCCACCACACCCCCCGGGTGAGGCGTGCACGTACTCTCGGAGACGTGTCGACAGCCGCATCCCTGCTCGCCCTGAGCGCCTCCGACGTGCTTCCCCGGTTGACCCCGGAGAGCTTCTTCGCGCAGTGGTCCTGGTCACTGGTTCCCGTCGTGGTGACCGTGTGGGCCGGGGGCCTCTACCTGCTCGGCGTGGCCAAGCTGCACCGTCGTGGGGACCGCTGGCCGATCGGGCGCACCGTGTCCTTCGTCGGCGTCGGGATGGGGTCGTTCTTCCTGGCCACCACCTCGGGCCTGGCGGCGTACGACACCACGCTGGTGAGCGTCCACATGGTGCAGCACATGGTGCTGTCGATGATCGCCCCGCTGTTCCTGGCCCTGGGCGCGCCGGTCACGCTCGCCCTGCGCACCCTGCCGGCCACCCCGCGCCGCTGGTTGCTGGCCGTGCTGCACTCGCGTGTCGCGAAGGTGCTGTCGTTCCCGCCGCTCACCTTCGGGCTCTACGTGATCTCGCCGTGGGCGCTCTACTTCACCGGTTGGTACCGCGCCTCGCTGGAGCACGTGTGGGTCCACGAGATGATGCACCTGCACCTGATGGTGGTCGGTGCGCTCTTCTTCTGGCCGCTGATGGGCATCGACCCGGTCCCGGGGCGCGTGGGCTACCCGTTCCGGGTGGCCCTGGTGGTCGGCACCCTGCCCTTCCACGCGTTCCTCGGGATCACGATCATGGGCCAGTCGACCCTGCTGGGCGGCGACTGGTACCCCCGGCTCTCGCAGGGCCCGATGGGCGCCTGGTTGCCCGACCCCTACGCCGACCAGAACCTCGCCGGCGGCATCCTGTGGGCCTCGGGCGACCTGATCGGGCTGTCGTTCTTCGTGGTGCTGTTCGTGCAGTGGGTGCGCCAGTCGATGGCCGAGGCCAAGCGCGAGGACCGACGGCTCGACCTGCTGGAGGCACGGGAGGCGCGAGCCGCCCGACAAGCGGCGCAGCAGCCGCACTAGCATGGCCGACGTGACCGACGCCTCGCCCTCCTCGGCCCCCGCGCCCCGTCTCAAGGTGCTCGTCTACAGCGACGACTCCTCCGTGCGCCAGCAGGTGATCCTCGCCCTCGGACGGCGTCCGCACCCCGACCTGCCCGAGGTCGAGTACGTCGAGGTGGCCACCGAGCCGGTCGTGATCCAGAACATGGACGCCGGGCACATCGCCCTGGCCATCCTCGACGGTGAGGCCACCCCGGCCGGTGGCATGGGCATCGCCAAGCAGCTCAAGGACGAGATCTACCACTGCCCGCCGGTCCTGGTGCTGACCGGACGGCCGCAGGACGCGTGGTTGGCGACCTGGTCGCGTGCCGACGCCGCCGTGCCGCACCCGCTCGACCCGATCCAGCTCGCCGAGTCGGTCGTCGGACTGCTGCGCTCGCGCGTGCCCGCGAAGCGCTGACGTGTCCGCCGTCGGTGGCACCCCGACCTGGCCCCAGGTGCTCAACGCCCTGGTGGCACGGCGTGACCTGAGCCACGACGAGGCGGCGTGGGCGATGGGCGAGATCCTCGCCGGCGAGGCGACCCCGGTCCAGATCGCCGGCTTCGCGGTCGCGCTGCGCGCCAAGGGCGAGACGGTCGCCGAGGTCACCGGCCTGGCCGACGCGATGTATGCACGGCGTACGCCCATCTCGGTGGAGGGCCGGCTGCTCGACGTCGTGGGCACCGGTGCCGACCGCTCCAACTCGGTCAACATCTCCACCATGGCCGCGATCGTGGCCGCCGGGGCGGGCGTGACCGTGGTCAAGCACGGCAACCGGTCGGCCTCGTCCCTGGCCGGCAGCGCCGACGTGCTCGAGGCCCTCGGCATCCGACTCGACCTGCCGCCCGACCGGGTCGCGGCGGTCGCCGCCGAGGCCGGCATCACCTTCTGCTTCGCCGCCGCGTTCAACCCCGCGATGCGCCACACCGCGGTGCCGCGCCGCGAGCTCGGCATCGGCACGACCTTCAACTTCCTCGGCCCCCTGGCCAACCCCGCGCGCCCCGCGGCGCAGGCGATCGGCTGCGCCGACCCCCGGATGGTGCCGGTGATGGCCGGCGTGTTCGCCGCGCGTGGCTCCGACGCCTGGGTCTTCCGCGGCGACGACGGTCTCGACGAGCTCACGACCACGACCACCTCGACGGTCTACGTCGCGACCGGGGGAGAGGTCACCGGCCCCTTCACCGTCGATCCCGCCGCGCTGGGCCTGGCTCCGGCCACCACCGCCGACCTCGTGGGTGGCGACGCCGCCCACAACGCCGGCGTCGTACGCCGTCTCCTCGCCGGCGAGGTCGGCCCGGTCCGTGACGCGGTCGTGCTCAACGCCGGCGCGGCGCTCGCCGTCCACGCCGCCGACGGATCGGCCGTCCCCGACGCGCTGGCCGCCGGCATCGAGCGCGCCGTGGCGGCGATCGACTCCGGGGCGGCGCAGGCGGCGTTGGACCGCTGGATCGCTAGCGCTTCGTGACCGTGATCGTCGTGGTGCGTGACGAGCCCCCGACCTGCGGCCCGCCGCCGTAGACCACCTTGATCTTGTGCTTGCCGGCGGACAGTCGGGGCAGCTGGTAGCTCGTGGTGCCGTTGGTCGCCAGCGTCAGCGTCTTGAGCCTGCGGGTGCCGTCGAACACCGTGACGGAGCCCCCGGGCCTGGTGATCCCGCTGGCGGTGACCGTGATGGAGGCCACCACCCGCTTGCGGACGGTCGTGCGGGTCGCGGTGAAGGTGACCTTGGTGGCCGATGCGACCTTCGCGATCGTCGTCGTTGCGCTGCGGGCGGACCCGGACGTGAATCCGGTCTGCGAGGCAGTCACCACCACGTGGATCTTGCGTGCCGCGTCGCTCGGCGTCACGGTGAAGGTGGGCCGCGTGCTGGCCGCACCGGTCGCCACGCCGTTGCGGAACCACTGGTAGGTGAAGCCAGGGGATCCGTTCCAGGCGCCGGGGTCGGCGGTGAGGGTCTGTCCGACACGCGGGACGCCGGTAATCCGCGGCACAGTGGTGCTGGTGAGCCGGGGGCGAGGCGAGACCGTCACGGGGTCGCTCGACGTCGAGCCGGGCTCCCGCCCGGCGACCGTCGCCGTCTCGACCACCCGTAGGTCGTGGAGGGCGTCGGCGTCGGTCAGGACGTAGGAGGTGCCGGTCGCTCCCGCGATCGCCTGCTCGTCGCGGAACCACTGGCGCGTCAGGGTCGGTCGGTCGGTCCAGGCTCCCGCCGTGACCCTGAGGGTCTGACCCACGACGGGGCTGCCCGACACACCCGGTGGCGTCGTGTTGGTGGGGGCGGTACCGAGCGCGACCGTCACGGGAGCGCTCTGGGCGTAGCCCGGGGAGCGGCCGCTGAGGGTCGCAGTCTCGACGACGTGCACGGAGTGCTCGACGTCGGTCGTGGCCAGGCGGTACGTCGGGTCGTCAGCTCCGCTGATCGGGCCGCCGTCGCGGTACCACTGGTAGCGCAGGGTGACGCCGTCCTCCCATGTACCCGGTCGCACGGCCAGCGTCTCGCCGAACGCAGGTGTCCCCGTGATGGCGGGAGGCTCGGTCGCCGCCGGCGCGTCGCCCATCACCGCCATGGTGGCGTTGCTCGTGGACGTGGCGTTCTTGTACCCGGCGAGGACGCCCGTGGCGCGCACGGTGAGAGCCTTGCCGAGGTCGGCGCCC
>CALRVO020000183.1:0-7352 GCA_943371595.1 Sphingomonas paucimobilis | reverse complement strand
CGAGGAACGTGACGCCGAGACCGAGGAAGCCGCCGGAGGTCTGGTAGGCCTCGCGCTCGAACTCGTAGACCGAGTTGGCCACGCCGTAGTAGCCGAGCAGGATGATCACGATCCCCAGCGGCATCATGATCGCCCCGGCCCAGAAGAGCACGACCTGCAGCAGCGCCGAGTGGTTGCCGCGCAGGGGGGCGGTGCCGCTGCCGCCGCGGGTCTGCACCCCGGCCCGCGGCAGGGGCGCGGCGGCCCCCATCCGGGAGCCGCTGGCGCGTTCGGGGGTCGCGGGGAGGATCTGGGTCATGGCGGTCAGGTCACCTTTCGGAGGTCGGGCAGGCCGGAGGCGAGGCCGTGGGAGCAGGATCCGGAGCCGCCCAGGGCCAGCAGCCCGAGCCGGCGGGTGAAGAACCCGGCGACGGCGGCGCCGAGCAGGCCGCCGTAGAGCAGCAGCCCGGGGAAGGACAGCAGCGGCGGCAGGCCCGGGACGGTCTCGGCCGCGACCGGGGCGACCGCCTCGGACGTCGGCGCGCCGGTGGGCGCTGCGGGGACGGCCGGCCCGGCGTCGGCGGGCGCCACCGGTGCCCCGCCGGACGCAGAGGGGGCACCGCCACCCGCGCCACCGGAGCCCGCGCCGTCGGTCGCCGCGGCGGTCGGCTCCTCGGTCTCGGGGACCGCGGGCGGCGGGACCGCCTGCGAGGTGTCGACGGCGGCGGACGCCGTCCCGAGGGTCATCACGATCCGCGGCGACAGGTTGGTCGCGGCTCCCAGCAGGCTCTTGAGCGGGCCGAGGTCGTCGGGCAGCTGGGTGACCACACCGCCGAGGGCGTCGAAGAGCGGGGTGAGCTGACGGCGGAGCACCTTCAGGTCGAGGTCGACGACGAGCCCGGCCACGGTGGTCGTGGCCGCGTCGCCCTCGATCTCGGTGACGGGCTTGGGGACGCTGAACACGATGCCGAGCCGCTCGAGCAGCGCGGCCGCCTGGTCGGGGAAGCCGGGGATGGGCGCCCGGGTGCCGGCGGCCTCGAAGCCGTCGGGGCCGTAGGCGAAGCGCTGACCGGCGATGACGAGGTCGCCGAACGCGACGACCCCCGCCCCCTTGCCCTGGGTGCCGTCGCTGCTGGCGTTGGCGACGGTCTTGACGTTCTCGAGCGTGATCACCCCGCCGAGGAGCGAGATGTCGCTCGCGATCGAGCGCGACTGGGCGAACGCGTCGTCGGCGTTGTCGGTGCGCGCGATCGAGGTGAAGCCCCCGACGTCGACGAGCGCGGCCAGCGGCTCGGGGAGCGCCGGGCCGGCCGCGGTCACCGCGGGGCCACCGGTCGTGTCGCCACCGAGCAGCGCGGAGACCCCGGGCAGGCTGCTGAGACCCGACGACGTGGGCAGGCCGGGCAGGCCGGGGAGTCCGGGCAGCCCCGGCAGGCCACCACCGCCACCGTCACCGCCGTCGCCGGTGCCGCCGTCCCCGCCGTCCGCGCCGTCGTCCAAGGTCCGGCCGTCGGGCGAGAAGCCGTTGTCGGCACGCGCGGTGCCGTCACCGGCGACCGCGCGCTGGACCATGCCGGGCAACGGCTCGTCGGACTCGGCCTCGGGGCCGCTCGGCGACATCGCGTTGACCTGCACCGGGTAGCCGTTCTCGCTCAGCGGGCCGGCGAGCTCAGGGGGGAACCCGAGCTGCTCGATGATGGTCTTGAAGCCCTCGCCGACCGGGTCGCCCGGCCAGAGGTACGACGCCCGCGCCCGGCTGCTGGTGGAGTCGGCGGCCACCGAGCTGTAGCCGAACGACAGCTCGAGCTGGGGGTCGGCGGGCAGCGGGATGGTCGGCTCGTAGACCTCGATCTTGAGCGGGCTGGCCTTGCTGCTGCTGCTGAACCCGGCGAACCCGGGCTTGCCCTCGGCCGCGGCGGGCCGGCCGACGGCCTGACCCGGGGAGGCGGCCACCGACAGCGACGCCCCCACGACGGCGAGGGCGGCGAACCCGCCCGCGACCCGCGTCAGCGTCGTACGCCGAGCAGCGAGCCGCTCGGTGGTGAGCGAGCGTCCGGCGCGTCCCGAGCGGGGTGCGGACGGGCGTGAGCTGTGGCTGCCGCTCATGCGGCACCTCCCAGGATGACGTCGGACATGGTCTCGAGGATCTCGGCGGGCTCACCGGAGGCGACGATGCGACCTCCGGTCATCACGGCGGCGTAGTCGGAGACCCGCAGCGCGGTGCGGGCGAACTGCTCGATGCACAGGATGGAGACGCCGGACTCGGCGATCCGGGCGACGGTGTCGTAGAGCTCCTCCACGATCAGCGGTGCCAGGCCCATCGACAGCTCGTCGAGCAGCAGCAGTGCCGGGTCGGAGGCCAGCGCCCGCGACATCGCGAGCATCTGCTGCTCCCCGCCCGACATGGTGCCGGCGAGCTGCTTGCGCCGCTCGAGCAGCCGCGGGAAGTAGGAGAACGCGGTCTCGAGCACGGCCCCGGCCGGCACCCCGGCGTAGGACATCAGCTGGAGGTTCTCCTCGACGGTGAGGTTGGGGAAGACCGACCGACCCTCGGGCACCGTGCACAGCCCGATCCGGGCGAGGTCCTCGGGCGCGGCCTTGCGCACGTTGACGCCGGCGAGGTGGATGTCGCCGCCGGTGTGCTCCTTCTGCCCGGCGATGCACTGGACCAGCGTCGACTTGCCGGCCCCGTTGGGGCCCAGCAGCGCCATCACCGCACCCTTGGGCACCGACAGGTCGACCCCGCGCAGCACCTCGATGCGGCCGTAGGCGGCGGTGAGGTCGCAGACCTCGAGGATCGGCACGCTCATCGCACGGCCTCCTGGTCGTCGACGTCGGAGTAGCCCAGGTAGGCCTTCTGCACCAGCGGGTCGCTGCGGATCGCTGCGGGCTCGCCCACGGCGATCACCTCGCCGAAGTCGAGGACCCGGATCGTGTCGCACACGTTCATCACCAGGTCCATGTCGTGCTCGACCATCAGGATGCCCATGCCCTCGGCGGCGAGGTCCTTGAGCAGGTCGCCGAAGTCGTCGGTCTCGGTCTCGTCGAGGCCCGACGACGGCTCGTCGAGCAGCAGCAGCCGGGGCGACCCGGCCAGGCAGCGCGCCAGCTCGAGCAGTCGGGCCGTGCCGGTGGGCACGGAGTCGGCGCGGTCGTCGGCGTACGCCGCGATGCCGACGCGCTCGAGCAGTCCGTCGATGGCCGCCCGCTGCGAGCCGGGCGAGGTGAGGATGCCCCGGAAGCCACGGTGGATGTCGAGCGCGACCCGCACGTTGTCGCGCACCGACAGTGATCCGAAGGCCTCGAGCCGCTGGAACGTGCGGCCCATGCCCATCCGCGAGCGGCGGTGCACCGGGGTGCGGGTGATCGACCGGCCGTTGAACCGGACCGCTCCCTTGGTGGGCCGCTGCAGTCCGCTGATCACGTTGAAGCAGGTGGTCTTGCCGGCCCCGTTGGGGCCGATCAGGCCGGTGATGCGACCGGCCTCGGCCTCGAACGAGGCGTGGTTGACCGCGGTCACCCCGCCGAACTGGACGACGACGTCGTCAACCTCGAGCAGCGACACCGTCGCTCACCTCCTGCGTCGAGTCCTGCGTCAGGTCGTGCGTCGGTACGCCGTCCGGCGGGGTCTCGTCGACCGGCCCGTCGGGGGTGGTCAGGACGGGCAGGCCCGCTGCGACGCGGGCCCGCACCCGGGTCTCGACCCAGCGGCCCCCGCGGAACAGGTAGCTGGAGAGCCCGTTGGGGTCGCGGCCGGCGAGCACGGCGCCGACGCCGATGATCATGAACATCACGCCGCCGAGCTGGACCTGGCTGCCCAGCACGCTGACCGTCTCGGCCTGCAGCACCGGCAGGAGCATCAGCCCGATGCCGCCGAGCACGGCCCCGGTGATCGAGGTGATGCCGAAGACGACGGCGAGCAGCAGCAGCGGCAGGCTGTTGAAGAAGATGAAGTCGGCCTCGCCGATCAGCCCCCGCAGTCCCGCGAGCAGTGCTCCGGCCAGGCCGGCGATGCCGGCCGAGACGGCGAACAGCCCGACCCGGAACCACCGCATGTCGAGGCCGAGGGTGCCGCAGGCGGCGGGGCTGTCGCGCATGGCGATGAGCATCCGGCCGATCACCCCGCGGCGTACGACGAGCACGGCCATGCCGATCACGATCATGACGGCGACCATGAGGAACACGTAGGCGCCGGTGGAGTCGAAGGACACCCCCAGCACCGTCAGCCGCTGCGCGGGGAGCGCCCCACCGGAGCCGAAGCCCAGCGAGTCGTTCTTGAAGACGACCTTCTCCATGATGACCGCGAAGGCGAGCGTGGCCAGGGCGAGGTAGAGCCCGGTCAGGCGCAGCACGGGCAGCGCCACCAGCGCCCCGACGCCCGCGGCGACGAGGGTGGCGATGAGCAGGCCGTAGAGGTTCCACTCGCCGACCTGGGCGTAGGTCAGCGCACCGACCCCGGCGAAGGAGAGCTGGGCCAGCGAGACGTGGCCGCCGTAGCCGGTGAGGAGCACCAGCGAGAGCATCACGATCGTGTAGGTCGCGGCGGTGCCGAGGCGCAGCAGCCCGACGTCGCCGAGGGTCACGACCAGCATCGCCGTCACCAGCAGGGCGACGGCGCCCGAGACCGCCATCCGCGGCATCGTCGGCACCGGCGCCGAGACCATGCCCTTGACCTGGCCGATCCGCAGCTGGGCCTGGGGCGCCAGGACGATCACGGCGAACAGGAAGATCGGCACGATCGCCGGACGGATCGTCGAGAGCAGCTCGCTGTCGGTGGAGTAACCGACCAGGAGCGACTCGAAGATCCCCACGCCCATGGCCCCGACGAACGTCATCGGCAGGCTCTTGAGCCGTCCGACCATCGCGGCGGCGTAGGCGTTGACGACCAGCAGGGTGAGGTCGAAGTAGCTGAGCCCGACGGTGGAGACCAGCAGGATGCCGGTGAGGCCGGCCAGCGACATCCCGATCATCCAGGCCAGGGCGGCGGCGTTGTCGGGCTTGCCCCCGAAAAGCCGCAGCAGGTCGGGGTTGTCGACCGACGCACGCATCGCCGTACCGATGCGGGTGCGGTTGAGCAGCAGGTAGAGACCGCCGGCGACCAGGATCGAGCAGATGATGGTGATCAGCTGCTGCCCGGTGATCGTGGTGCCGCCGAGCTGCCAGCCGGGTACGCCGTCGCCGTCGGCGAAGCCCTGCCAGAACGGCTCGACGAAGCGCGGCTTGTCGGGCTCGATGGTCGTCTCGGGCCACCGCTGCTGGGCGAAGCCGATCAGGCCGACGAACAACCCGACGGTCACGACCAGCGAGACGCTGACCGGGGCGTTGCCGAGGCCGCGGGTGATCAGCCGCTGCATGATGAAGCCGATCAGCGGCGCGACGACGAAGAGCACCAGGAAGATCGACAGCAACGTGGGCATGCCCTGGCGGACCGTGAGGTCCCAGAAGACGAACGACAGCACCATGCCGAAGGCACCGTGGGCGATGTTGAAGACGCGCGTGGTGGTGTAGGTCAGGACGAGCCCGCTGGCCGCGATCGAGTAGGCCGCGCCGGTGAAGAGCCCGGGGATGAGGAACGCGAAGAAGGTGTCCACGACGGGTCCTCAGTCGGTCCGGCTGAGGCCGGCACAGTTGTAGCTGGTGCCACCGACCGGCTTCCACGTGCCGCCGGAGAGCTGGATGAAGCGCCAGCAGTCGCCGGTGCCCTTGGACCCGACCGGCTGGGGCGCGTGGATGCCGTTGCCGGTCCACTTGTCGACCTTGCGGGTCTCGGCGATCAACGACTCGCGGGTGAGCTTGCCGCCGAGCTGGGCGGCGAGGGTGACGAAGAGGCGCGCGGCCGACCAGGCAAAGACCCCGAAGAAGAGCGGGGCGGTGCCGGGCTTGACCTGACCGAGCCACGACTCGTAGAGGTCGGACTCGGCGTTCTTCTCCTCGAAGGGCGCGAAGTTGGTGTAGACCGTCGTGCCGTCGACCGCGCTGCCGCCCTGGTCGATGAACTTCGGGTTGTAGTCGGTGGGGTCGCGCAGGTAGAGCTTGGGCGTGAAGCCCTGCTGCTGCATGGCCTGGCGCATCTTGACCGAGAAGCCGTAGTCGGTGGTGAAGAAGACGACCTTGATGTCCTTGGACTTCATGGCCGCGACGTAGGAGGAGTAGTTGAACTCCGAGGTGGCGATGCCCTGGACGATCGGGAAGTCGAGGCCCCGCTTCTTCATCGCGCGCACCTGGGCCGCAGCGTTCTCGGAGGCGGCGCCGGCGTCGGAGAAGAAGTAGGCCGCCTTCTTGGCGTCGGCCGCGCCGACCGTCTTGACGACGAAGTCGGGCACGGCGTTCTCGAAGAAGCTGGTGTTGACCGCCTGGACGCCGAAGCAGGTGGTGCAGTTGTTGCGCACCTGGGTGACCGCGCCGCCGCGCAGGTCGGGCAGGCCGCAGCCCTGGGCGGTGGCGGCACCGCCGGAGTCGAAGGCCGAGACCGAGCCGACCATCGCGAAGACCTCCTTGCAGGCCGCGGCGTAGGCCTGCTGGTCGGCGCCGGCGTCGGTGCGGCTGTCGTAGGTCTTGAGCACGAGCTTGCGACCGCAGATGCCGTCGGGTACGGAGGCGTTGAAGTAGGCGGTGAAGGCCTGGGTCGCGTCCTGCGCCGTCGCGAAGAGCCCGGGCACGGGCCCGGAGATGTCGGAGGAGTTGCCGATGGTGATCGTGTCCTCGGTGATGCCGGTCTGGTTCTTGAGGCCCTCGCAGCTGGCCGCGCTCGGTGCCTTGACCGCCGGCGGGGTCGGCGCGTCGCCGGGGGTGTCTCCCCCACCGCTGGAGCCGCCGGCGTCGGTGGTGCCACCGCCCGTGTCACCCGAGCCGGTGGAGCCACCGGCGCCGTCGGAGCCGCCGGCGGCGCCCCCTGCGTCGGTGGAGCCCCCCGCTCCTGTGCCGGTGTCGGCGCCGGTGCCGGTGCCGGCGCCGGCCGCGGTGCCCGCGCCGCTGCCGTCACCCACCACCTGGCCGTCGCCGTTGGTGCGCGCGACCTCGTTGGGATCGAGGTTGGAACCGCAGGCGGCCAGGGCCAGGACGAGGACGCCGATCGCGGCCACCCTGGCGCGAGGTCGGCGGGTCTGGATGGCACTGCGGATCATGGGCACGTGACCTCCGGGGCAGGGCGTCGGCAAAACTAGAACCTGTACTAGTTCTGCAACGAGCCCTCGCCGCAAAGGTGACGCGCGTTACCGACAACTTTGGAGATTTCTCAGGAAATCGACCCAGGGGGGTGGTGCCAGGAGCCTCCGAGGGACTCCTGATGTCACACGAGGTCAGCCCCGGTCACGCCCGGTCACGTCGCCCGAGCCGGTCGGCCGAGGGCGCGCCGGTCCAGCGGTGGTCGGCGG
>CALRVO020000182.1:0-7387 GCA_943371595.1 Sphingomonas paucimobilis | reverse complement strand
CTGGGCGAGGTCCAGGCGCAGAGGGGCGAACCCTGCGCGGCGGATCGAGGCGTCGAGGCGGCGGCCGAACTCGCTGATCCTCGAGGTCTTCGGCACCGTCACGGTGCACACCGCGTACGGACGGGTCAGTGCGTTGCCGCGGGCAAGCTTCACGTCCAGACCCCGAGCCTTGGAGGCGTCGTCGCGCTGCTTGGCGCGGGTCTTGCGGCCCAGGCGCTCATTCATGCCCTCGGCGACGTCGGCGGCCCACTCGGCGTTCCCGCCCTGCCGGTCGGCCTTGGACTGCGACACGATCGGGTAGGCGACCACGAAGCTGCGCCGCTCGCCGGCCTCGCTGGGAGTCAGGATTGGCGCCAGGGCGCCCATCACCGCACCGCGGGCCGGGAGCTTGATGGTGGAACTGATCGAGTTCCACGCGTCGTGGCTGTAGTGACGCACGGTGGCGTCAGCACCCGACGGGCCGGCCATCGCCCACGGGACGTCGGCGGCCACGCCCGCGTCCTTCTCACGCATCGAGAGCGCCTCGACGATCCCAGCACGGTCTCCAGGCGCGAAACCGGTGCGGCACGCCAGCGCTAGCTCCGGAGAGGTCAGCCACCGCACCGAGGTCATCCCCAGCGGGCCGCGCAGCTGCGCCTCGATCTCGCCGAGCAGCAGGTACAGCTCGCGGCACCTGCCCTCGAGTCCCCCGCCGGACTCCCTGGCCGAGCGGGCAATGCGGGCTTCCGGCACGACGAGGTTCACGAACACCTCGGTACGCACGGACGCTTGGGTCAGGCCACGGGCCAGGTCGGCGTTGACCTGCTCGGCGAGCTCGGGAGCGCCGGGCCGGCGGTGCTTGGTGACCCACAGCTCGCGCTCGGCGCCGTCCTCGGGCACGGTGCGGACCACGAAGAGAATCTCGTCGATCTTCTCAGTCCGACTGGCCACGTCGATCAGACCGGCGAGCGCCTCGCCGTACCGGGTGCGCTGGTCGCCGTCCTGCATGCCGATCCCGGGGTGCACCACCGCGGCGGTGACCGACCAGGTGCGGGTCGAGTGGTCCTGGACCACGGCCACCCGCTGCAGCTGCGAGCCATGGGGCGGGCCGTCGTGGATCTGGATGCCCTGCAGCACCCCGGGCAGGTCGGGCGTCTCGAGGTCCCCGACGCGTCCGCGGGTGGCCTTGGCCCGGAAGGAAGTCCAGCCGAGCAGCCCGCCGACGGCGTAGGCGATCGAGGCGATCATCCACCCCGTGGCCGAGCGGCCGCGGACGGGGACGACGGTGACCGCGAGCACCATCAGCCAGATGCCGGCGAACAACAGTGCGGAGAACCACGCGCCGCGGCTGATCGCCCAGAAGGCCGGGAGGCTGGCCAGCGACAGCAGCAGCAGCTGGCCACCGGAGAGCCCGAAGAACCAGCCAATGCGGTCTCGCTGGTAGTCGGCGTACGTAGTCATGGTCGGTGGTTTCCTTCCTGGCTGGTCGACCCGAGCGGGCCGGCAGATGACCTGGGGGTGCTGAGGCGGAGATTGGGCGTGCGGGTCGGTGACATGGCTGGCTAGGCGACGGGCGGTACGGCCGCGGCGCCACCCGCGGCGCCTCCTGCTCCGCCGGCACCTCCCGCTCCACCGGCGCCGCCTGCGCCTCCGGGCGGCTTGGGAGCAGCACCGCCGCCGCCGGCACCGCCTCCACTGCCGCCGCTGGGTGCACCCACGGGGAGGTTCGCCGGGGTGACCGACGGCGTCGGGGGCATCGGCGAGCCGGCGCCGCCGTCACCACTGCCACCAGATGAGCCGCCCGTACCGTCCTGGCCTCCCCCGGGGCCCTGGCCCGGTCCGCCGGGCTGGTTCCCGCTCGACTGGCCGCCCGAGTCGTTGCCGGACTGGCCGCTGGACTGGCTGTTGTTCTGGTTGTTGTTGCTGCGGGTGCCGCTGAAGTCGGGTCCGTAGGTGTTCTGCCCGACGCCGGCCTGGTTGGTCTCGTCGGCCATCAGGGAGGTGGCCTTGGCGCCGGCGCTGCTGATCATCCCCATGCCCTTGGCCATCGCCTGGCCTCCGGCGCCGAGGCTGCCGAGGAATCCTTGAGCGGACTGGTTGAACCGGTTGCCGGTGGAGCCCTCGGCGTTCTGCTCTCCGGCCGAGCGGCCGCTGGAGTCGGTCGAGGAGGCAGCCGAGGACCCGCCGCCGGCACCGCCGCCTCCTGAGAGCAGTTCCTGGATGCCTCCCTGGGCCGCCATGCCCTGGCGGAACGAGGCACCGCTGGGGGTGCCGGGGTCGACGAAGGCGAGCAGCTTGAACAGCGCCAGCGGGGCGACGACGCTAACTAGGATGAGCATCACCGCGGGGAGTGCGGTGCCGATCGCCTTCTGGGTGCCGTCGGAGAGGTGCGCGGCGACGCCGTTCGACATCTGTACGCCAATGCCGAGCACCATGATCATCAGGACCGGGGTGAAGGCGGCGGCGTGGAACCAGCGCAGGCTTTTCCAGAACCACGAGCGCGTAAAGTCGGAGACCAGGCCGGCCGCTGAGATGGGACCGGTCGCGGTGAGCACGAGCAACGAGGCGGCGCGGGCCACGTAGACCAGGATGTGTCCGATGGCGGCCAGCCACAGGAAGATGCCGAGGAAGGCCAGGACGGTGGCCACGGTGGCGTCGGCGATGCCCTCGCTGCCGAGCCCGCCGAGCGGCTCCCATTCGGGCCAGGTGTTGACGTTGAGCAGCGCCTTCATCAGTGCCTTGCTGATGGCACCGCACGCGGCGACAATCGTCACGCAGTAGCCGAACCAGGTCGCGCACACCACGACGAACTGACCGGCGCCGATGAGTGCTCGCGCGAGTCCCTTGCCCTCGCGCTTGAAGGCGGCGCCTCCGAGCTGGATGACGGTCAGGAGCACCACCATCGCGAGGGCCAGCCACAGCGCGAACCCGTACACGTCCTTGCCTGGGCCGTCGCCTCGCAGGTCGGGGGTGAGGAACAACTCGGAATAGGTCAGCACGATCCGGAGCACGAACAGCCCGGAGTTCCAGATGGCCAGCATCGCGGCGGTCCAGGCGTCCGCGGCGGCCTTGGCGATGATGTCGCCGAGCTCGGCCATGGGGTTAGGGATGTCGCCCAGGCCGGGGAACCCGCCGTCGAAGATGTCACCGACGTCGGGCAGTCCCGGAATGCCCGGGATTCCTGGGAGGCCGGGCAGCCCGCCACCCGTGATGCCGTCGCAGACCGCGTCGAGGATGCCGCACCCACCGAGGCCCGGAAGATCGCCGATGCCGGGGAGGTTGTCGGCAAGCCCGTCGACGGCGTCGACGCCGTTCTCGACGCCGTCCTTGACCTCGCCGGCCGCGTCCTTACCGCAGTCGATGGGGTTGCCGGCGCAGTCCAGGACGTCGCCGCCGAGGTCGCACAACGAGTCGGGGCCAGGGCATCCCTGCCTGAGTCCAGAGCCGGCGACGAGCCGGGTGTCGAGCGCGGCCGGCGGGCCGCTGACGGAGCCGGCGAGGGACCTGCCGGTGGCTGCGTCGGCGGGCGACGCAGCCCCGGCCGGCTGGATTACCGCGGCGGAGCCGATGAACCCGCACAGCAGGCCCACCAGGAGCGCGGTGAACAGGGCGAGGACGCTAACCCGGCGCAGGCCGCGCGGGCGTGGGAGAAGGTCGCTGGTCACCTCGCTGGTCACGGGGATACACCGGCCTCGGCCGAGGAGGTCCCGCCTGCGTGGTCGATCATGATCCAGCCGGCGTCCTCGAACTCCTTGGTCTCGGGTAGGACGGCCCTGGGCTGTCCCTGCGCGATGAGGTTCTCGAGGTCGGCGGTGCTGCCCTCGACGACCTTCCAATCACCGCCGCTGCTGTTGTCGGAGTCGGCATCGGGGTCGGCCACCCAGCGCACGAGCTGGGTGCCAGCGTAGAGGCCGTCACGGGCCTCGCCGTCGACGCTGGTCAGCGTGACGTAGCTCAGCAGGTTGACCACGTAGTAGTCCATGTCGAGCTCGGTGAGCGTGTAGGCCACCGGCGTGACCGCGTACGAGGCGGGTGCGGGCACCTGGCCCTCGGCCGGCACTCTCGCCTGCTGGCGCCGCAGTGCGACCGCGTCGTGGGAGCGCTGCTCGAAGACGGCCTGGTCGGCGGGGTCGGAATACAGCTGGGCCACCGTGGCGGCCTGGTCGTAGTCGAAGCCGAGCTGGGCCTTGGCCAGCTCCACCTGGAGCGCCACCGCCCCGAGGTCGGTGTAGGGGAAGCCGGTCGGGTAGCCGTCGGTCTGTGTCGACCCGGTCGGGAGGGTGACGCCGTCGGCCGGCGCGGCCGCGGCGCTCTGGGGTGCCAGCTGCTCGCTTCCCGAGCCACCTGCGGAGCCGCCCGAAGAGTCCCTCGAGGTGCCGGCAGCCGTTCCGGTCCCACCGTCGCGATCTGTGACCCCGTCATCTCCGCGGGTCCCGAGCCACACCGCGGTGGCGGCCACCAGGGCGATGACCACCACGACGGCCATCCGGGCCAGGTTGCCGGCCGGGGTGTGAGTGATGGATGTGCTGCGGC
Source organism: Sphingomonas paucimobilis (assembly GCA_943371595.1). Lineage (GTDB taxonomy): Bacteria > Actinomycetota > Actinomycetes > Propionibacteriales > Nocardioidaceae > Nocardioides. Next base: position 2,875 of record CALRVO020000182.1, on the reverse strand, counting down.
TGCTCATGAGTGTGCTCCTCCTTGCTCGTCGCTGTGGTCCTCGCCCTGCTCGCCCGCCTGCTCGTCGCCGGGGACGCCCGCGGACGGGTCCGTAGTCCAGGTGCGCCAGCCCGCCTCGAGGGCCAGCTCGGTGCCGGGCCACGTGGCCGGCGCGGGCGCCGGGGGTGCGCCGGGCGCGAGCATCCAGCGCCCTCCGACCCACTGCATGCGCTCGCAGTGGCTGAACGCGGCGTGGCCCTCGGAGCGGTAGGTCGCGGTGACCTTCATCAGGACGCAGACCGTGGCCCAGTCAGGCCCGTCTGTGCCCTTCACCAGAGCTGCCGCCGGGTCCACGGCGACCGAGGCGGTGGCGCTCTTGACCTTGCCCATCTCGCTGCTGCCCAGGAATGCCTCGACGCTTGAGGTGATCCACCAGTCGTCGGCCCCGACGCCGCCGGGAAGCGCCCAGCTTGCGTAGACCTCCTGAGCGGTCTGCAGGCTCATCGACTGCAGCACCGCGGTGTCGATCTGGGCGAGCTGCCCGATTGCGCCCTCGGGGGTGTGGGGGAAGCCCGTCATAACGAGGCCGGGGCCGTTGATGCCGGTGCCGGTCGGGATCTTGATGCTGTCCTGATCGGCGTTGGCGTCCCCGCCTGCGTCGGGGTCGTCAGGGTCGTCAGGGAACGCCGCGCCCGGGGGGACGCTGAGCATCGGTTCGGCGGCGATCTCGTCGCGGTGACTGGCGCCCCTGGCGACGGTGGTGCGTTCGGTCTCGCCGGTGGCTACGTCTGCTGCGACCGAGTTGTCGCCGTTGAGCCCGGACACCGCCAGGTAGATGGCGTAGCCCAGCCCGACGAGCAGTGCAAGGGCGACGACGACGGCTCCGGTCACGATTGTGATCAGGCGCCCGCGACTCCACTCGCGAACCCCCAAGGTCTCCTGACCGGAGCGACCCCTGCTCCTGGCCGTGGTCTTGGACGGCATGGCACCCATCGGCGAGCTCCGATCAGATACAGCCGTTGCCGAGGATGCCGTTGAGCATCCCGGGCAGGACCAGGTAGGCGATCGCGCAGCCGAAGACGACGACCAGCGAGATCACGCCGACCTTCGAGGCGTGGGGCAGGGCGAACATCCGGCCGGCGATCACCGCGCCGATCCCGATGATGATGGCGAGACCGAAGAGGAGGATCACCCCCCAGAGCACGTAACCGGTAATCTCGTTGGTCGGTCCCTCGGCGCCGGGCGGTGCCTTTGGGCACACCTTGGCGGCCATCACGGTGCTGCGGGTCATCAGGTCCATCGGTCGGTTCCTCTCCAGTGGTGCGGACTGGTGTCGGGGACTGGTGTTGTGTTGGTGTCAGCCGGATCAGTCGGTCGGCTGGTCGGTCAGGTCGTGATCGGTGAAGAGGTCGAGCTCGTCAGCTACTGCCTGGTCGTCGACCGCGCGGTTGACGTCCGGCTCGGCGGCGTGCACGTGGGCGGTGGCGGCGAGCAACGCCGGCGGCACCGGGCGGGAGTCCAGGCCGTGGATCGACAGGCCACGGTCTTCGGGGATCTCGACCAGGCGGCCGCTGTTCAACGCACGCCGGGTGTGCGGTCCGCCGGCGTGCTTGACGCCCCGGGGCCACTTCTTGAGACGGGGTCCGACTACGGCCACCCAGGTCCGGTCAGTGACGTGTGCCCCGGCGTGGTTGACGAGGAGTTCGAGGGCGCCTTCGAGTCGGCGCATGCCGGGGACGGTGGCGGTGCTGACCAGGAGGACCTGGTCAGCGCTGGCGACGGCGTCGCTGACCCAGGAATCGGTCGTCGTCAGCTGACCGACCTCCCAGCCGACGTCCAGCACGGTCAGCTGGGTGGTGTGCTCGGTCCCAGCCTCGAAGGGTGTGGGGGCGGGGACCTCGTCGACGCGGGCGAGGACCTCGCAGGCACGTTCGATGAGGACCTGCTCGCGCCGGCCCTGCCGCCATCCGGTGGGGTGCAGGCCGAGCTCGGCGGTGGTGGCGGCGGCCAGGCCGGAGGCGCTGGCCGAGCAGCACTCGACGACGCGAGCGGGTAGCTCGGCGCTCAGCGCCACAGCGAGGGCCACGGTGCTGGCTCCGCTCGAGCCGGAGGCCCCGATCACGGCTAGGACTCGCTCCCCGGACTGGGGGGTCCAGTCGGCTGGGTCGGCGGCGCGGTGGCAGTCGCCGCCTCCGGTCCGTTCCGAGGCTCGGTCCGCTGCACGCGGCTCTGCCGGGTGTGCGCCCGGACCGGTCGGTCCGGTGGTGGGGCGGGCGTCTCGGAACTCCCCGGCCTGGAGGGCGCGGACCGCGGCCTGCACCTCCTCCAGCGCGAAGGGGCGCGCGGGCGAACTGGTGCCGACGTTCAGGGTGCCGCTGCTCATGAGCGCTCCCCCGCGCGCCGCCCGCTCGGCTGGCCGGCTGACTGGTTGGCCGGACCGGGCTGCGTGGTGCGTCGGTAGGCACGTCGATATGCAAGGGCGGCGCGGACCTCGGCCGGGGTGAGCGTTGCCAGTGCGTGCTTGGCCGCCTGGACCGTGCGCAGCTGGTCCATGCCGCCGGTGAGGCCGGCGATGACCTCGCTCTCGCGGCCGGCGATGTCGAAGAGTTGTGAGATCTCCTGCACGGAGCGCTGCTGCTCCGCGTCCATCCCGATGGTGTGCTGGGTGTCGGTCATGTCCTTCACCACCTCCAGTCGCCTAGGTCCGCGGGAGGCTGGGGAGCGATCACTCGGCGGGTTGTTGTTCGGCTCATTCGTCATGGCCGAACCTCCCGGCCGCCTGCGCCAGGGCGCGGACGCTGCGTGAGGCGTTGCGCCTCACGGTGGCCTGGGAGACCCCGAGCTGGGGGGCGACGCGCATTGAGAGCTCGTTGCCGATCAGCCCGCCGTAACCGCG
>CALRVO020000181.1:0-7424 GCA_943371595.1 Sphingomonas paucimobilis | reverse complement strand
GGAAGGCGCGCCAGCGCCGGGCGCGAGGTCGCCTCGCCGCAGCCGCTGGCCGGAGCCGAAGGCCGACCCTGTCGCGCTCGGCCCCGACGCCGACCCCGAGTCGGTGGCCCGCACCATCCTGCTCGACCAGCTCACTGGCCGGGCGCGCTCGCGCCGCGAGCTCGCGGACAAGCTGGCCGGCAAGGGTGTGCCCGACGACGTGGCGACCCGGCTCCTCGACCGTTTCGAGGAGGTCGGGCTCGTCGACGACGACGCGTTCGCCCGGGCCTGGATCTCCGGGCGTGGTGCGGCCGCGGGCAAGGGACTGGCCCGTCGGGCCCTCGCCCAGGAGCTGCGCCGCAAGGGCATCGCCGACGAGGTCGCCCGTGAGGCCCTCGACGAGGTCGACCCCGCCGACGAGGAGGAGGCAGCGCGCCTGCTGGTGCGCAAGAAGCTCCGCTCGCTGAGCCGGGTCGACGACACGACCGCCACCCGCCGGCTGGTCGGCATGCTCGCCCGCAAGGGCTACGGGTCCGGCCTCGCGTTCGCCGTGGTCAAGGACGAGCTGGCGCAGGCCGGGCGCGACGAGGTCGCAGACCCCGACCTCGACTGATCGACGACGAGGGCGTCAGACTCTGCGCGTGAGCCACGAGCGCGAGACCCTGAGCTACGAGCAGTTCGGCACCGCCGTGCACGACCTGGCGCAGCAGGTCGTCGACTCCGGGTTCGAGCCCGACGTGGTGCTGGCCATCGCCCGCGGCGGGCTGGGTCTGGCCATGGGCCTGGGCTACGCGCTCGACGTCAAGAACCTCTCCTCGGTCAACGTCGAGTTCTACACCGGCATCGACGAGCGGCTCGACGTCCCGATCATGCTCCCGCCGACCCCGGCCGCGATCGACCTGTCGGGCCTGAAGGTGCTGATCGCCGACGACGTCAGCGACAGCGGTCGCACCCTCGAGCTGGTGCGCGCCTTCTTCGCCGACCACGTGGCCGAGGCCAGGATCGCGGTGATCTACGAGAAGCCGCGCACCGTCGTCCACGCCGACTACGTCTGGCGCCACACCGACCTGTGGATCGACTTCCCGTGGTCGACCGCGCCGCCGCTCGTCGACCGGCGCGGTGGCCTCGCGCACTGAGTCATGACCCTAGGGTGTCGGGCATGACGACCAGCATCGCGCGGGCCCTGCGCCTGAGCCCCGGTCCCGTCGACCTGGGGTCGATCGACACCGACGCGGCCCCGGCCTACGACGGTGACAAGACGTCGGGAGCCGCCGACCTCGAGGCCATGGGTGCCGACCTCGCGGAGCTGCAGGAGCGGCTCTTCGCCGAGGGCAAGACCGGCGGTAACCGGTCGGTCCTGCTCGTGCTGCAGGGCATGGACACCTCCGGCAAGGGCGGCACGCTGCGCAAGACGGTCGGCCTGGTCGACCCGCAGGGCGTGCGGATCACCTCCTTCAAGGCCCCGACCGAGGAGGAGCGCCGCCACGACTTCCTGTGGCGCATCGAGCGGGCCGTCCCGCTGCCGGGCTACGTCGGGGTCTTCGACCGCTCCCACTACGAGGACGTGCTCATCGCACGGGTGCGGGAGCTGGCCCCGGCCGACGAGATCGACCGTCGCTACGACGCCATCAACGCCTTCGAGCAGCGCCTGGTCGACGGGGGCACGACGATCGTCAAGTGCATGCTCCACATCTCTCCCGAGGAGCAGAAGAGGCGTCTCATCGCGCGGCTCGACGACCCCACCAAGCTCTGGAAGTTCAACCCCGGTGACGTCGACGAGCGCGCGCTGTGGCCGGCCTACCAGCAGGCCTACGAGATCGCCCTCGAGCGCACCCACACCGACGCCGCCCCCTGGCACGTCGTACCCGCCGACAAGAAGTGGTACCGCAACCTGGCGGTCGGCACGCTGCTCCACGACGCCCTGCTCGGCCTCGACCCCCAGTGGCCGGCACCCGACTTCGACATCGCCGAGCAACGCGCCCGCCTCGAGAACGAGGCGCCGGTCGCGTGAACGAGCCGTTGGCCACGGTGGCGGTCACGCGCTACGTGACCCCGCTGCGTGAGGGGGGCAGCCTGCCCGGTGTCGTGGAGGCCGACGACCTCGGCACCTACGTCTGCAAGTTCCGCGGGGCCGGGCAGGGCCCGCGCGTGCTGGTGGCCGAGGTGATCGTCGGCGAGCTGGCCCGCCGGATCGGCCTGAGCACCCCGCGCCAGGTCGTGCTCGACCTCGACGCCGAGATCGCCCGTTACGAGGCCGATGAGGAGGTCCAGGACCTGCTCACCGCGAGCACCGGGCTCAACCTCGGCATCGACTTCCTGCCGGGCTCGTTCGGCTTCGACGGCGACACCGGCACCACCGCCGAGGTGGCCGGGGCGGTGGTGTGGCTCGACGCCTTCTGCGCCAACGTCGACCGGTCCTGGCGCAACCCCAACCTGCTGGTCTGGGGCGACGAGCTCTGGGTGATCGACCACGGGGCCGCCCTCTACTTCCACCACGCCTGGCCCGGTGGGGTCACCGACCCGGCCCGGTTCGCCGCCCAGCCGTGGGACCCCTCCGACCACGTCCTGCGCGAGCGCGCCGGCGACCTGTCCGCGGTCGACGCCCGGCTCACCGAGACCGTGACCCCCGACCTGCTCGCCGAGGTCGTCTCGCTGGTGCCCGACGCCTGGCTCGACCCGGTGCCCGGCGCCGACACGCCCGACGCGCTGCGCGCGGCGTACGTCGCCTTCCTCACCGCGCGCCTCACCACCCGGCAGTGGCTGCCGTGAGCGCGCCCGACGCGACCGGCCGCCACGCCTTCCAGTACGTCGCGCTGCGCTGCGTGCCCCGGGTCGACCGTGAGGAGTTCCTCAACGTCGGCGTCGTCCTCTACTGCCACGCCACCGACTACCTCGACGCGGCCTGGCGGGTTGACCCCGCGCGCCTGGGCGCCGTCGACGCGCTGGTCGACCCCGACCAGCTGCGCGAGGCGCTCGCCTTCGTCGACGCCGTCTGCACCGGTGACCCGCGCGCCGGCAACGCCGGCCGGGCCCCGGTCAGCCAGCGGTTCGGGTTCCTCAAGGCGCCGCGCAGCACGGTCCTGCAGCCGGGGCCGGTCCACGGCGGCCTCACCACCGACCCGGCCCGCCAGCTCGAGCACCTTCTCCACCACCTCCTCGGCTGACGGCCCCCACGACGACGGTGACCCGTCGTACACGTACGACGGGTCACCGTGGGATCTGCGCTGACCCGTCGTACATGTACGACGGGTCACCGTCCCTAGACGGGGACGAGCTCGACGGCGCCGACGGCGTAGCGCGCCAGGACGACGCGGGCGACCTCGGGGTGGGCGCCCAGGGGAGCCGACACGGCCACGGCGCCGGCCTCGAGGGCCAGCTCGGCGGCCCGGTCGGTGAGCTCGCCGGGGGTCAGGAAGAGGGAGGCGACGGCGATGTGGCGCCGGCCTTCGCCCCGGAAGGCACGCACGGCCTCGCCGGTGGCCGGCGGCGCGCTGGCGGCGTACGCCGCGGTGACGGGCAGCTTGTGGTGGGTGCCCCACAGCCGAGCGAGGCGCGCGACCGACTGGTTGGCCAGCGGGTCGGGCGAGCCGGCGGCGGCGAGCACGAGCGCGTCGAGCTCGCGGCACCGCGCGTCGCGCAGGGTCTCGCGCAGCCGCTCGTCGAGGACCTCCAGGAAGCACGCCTCGAGGCCGAGCGAGGCACTCACCCGCACCTGCAGGCCGGGGTGGCGCGCCGTCGCGGCCGCGACCACCTCGCTGAGGTCGCCGAGCGCCCCGAAGGTCTCCGACAGCACGAGGGGTACGACGACGATCTCGTCGTGGCCTGCCTTGACCAGCCGGTCGAGGACCGTCTGCAGCTCGGGGCGCATCCAGCGCGCGCCCGTGGCGCCGGCGCCGGTGGCGTCGAGGAAGGCACGCTCGACCTTGAGGTCGGGGCGCTGGGCCTTCACCTCGTCGACGAGGGCGGTGATCGTCTTGGTGGTCCGGGGGTCACGGCTGGCCGGAGCCAGAGCCACCAGTGCGGGAGCAGCCATCAGGGCCGCCTCCTCTCCTGCTCGTGTTGCGTGGGGTCGTACGGACGAGACGGGGTCACTGGTGGATCCCGCACTCGGTCTTGCTGGTGCCGGCCCAGCGCCCGCTGCGCGGGTCCTCGCCGGGAGCGACACGACGGGTGCACGGGGCGCACCCGATCGAGGGGTACCCGTCGTAGACGAGCGGGTTGACCAGGACGCCGTTGTCGGCGATGTAGCGCTCGACCTGCTCGTCGCTCCACCGGGCCAGGGGCGAGACCTTGACCTTGCCCTTCTTGGCGTCCCAGCCGATGACGGGGGCGATGACGCGGTTGTGGGTCTCGGCGCGGCGCAGCCCGGTCGCCCACGCGTCGTACGACGCCAGCGCGTCGGCCAGCGGGGCGACCTTGCGCAGGGCGCAGCACCGGTCGGGGTCGGTGCGGAAGAGGTCCTTGCCCTCGGTGGCGTCCTGCTCGGCGACGCTCTGCTTGGGGGTGATCGAGAGCAGGTTGACGTCCATCGTGTGCTGCACGGCGTCACGGGTGCCGATGGTCTCGGCGAAGTGGTAGCCGGTGTCGAGGAAGACCACGTCGATGCCGGGGACCACCTTCGCCGCGACGTGGGCGAGCACGGCGTCACCCATCGACGAGGTGAGGCAGAAGCGGTCGCCGAAGGTGGCCGCGGCCCACTCGATGATGGTCTCGGCGGGGGCGAGCTCGAGCTCGGCGCCCCAGTGGGAGACCAGGTCGCGCAGCTCCTCCGAGGAGCGGCCCTCGGTGGCGATGCCGCGGTTGTCGCGGGCGATCTGGGTCAGCACGGTGCTCACGACTGGACCCCCCCGGCGCGCAGGATGCCGAGACTCTTGACCGAGAAGACACGCTGGCAGTCGCGGCACTCCCACGCGCCGTGGGTGGCCTCGTGCGGCCACAGGTTGGTGTCACCGCAGTAGGGGCAGTGGAAGGGAACCGCGCGTTCGCTCATGACGAGGTCAACACCTTCTCGCCGCGCAGTAGTTCCTCGTCGGCCCGGGCGACCCAGGTCGCGAAGCTCTCGGACGGCTCGGAGCGGTCGGCCAGGTAGTTGGTGACGACGGCGGTGACGTAGTCGTCGAGGCCGGCGCTGGTGACCTTGTGGGCGCGCAGCTTGCGGCCGAAGTTGGCCTGCAGACCGGTCGCGCCGCCCAGGTGCACCTGGAAGCCCTCGACCTGCTCGCCGTCCTGCATCACCAGCTGGCCCTTGAGCCCGATGTCGGCGACCTGGGTGCGGGCGCAGGCGTTGGGGCAGCCGTTGACGTTGACCGTGATCGGGGTGTCGAGCTCGGGGAAGCGCTTCTCGAGCTCACCGACGAGCGCGCGGGCGCGCTCCTTGGTGTCGACGATGGCGAGCTTGCAGAACTCGATGCCGGTGCAGGCCATCGTGTTGCGCCGCCAGTTGGACGGGCGGGCCGACAGCCCGATCTCGTCGAGGCGACCGATCAGCTCCTCGACGACCTCGGGGCGGACCCCGATGAGCACGATCTTCTGGTACGGCGTCAGCCGGGCGCCTGCGACGGCGTACTCGTCGATCAGGTCGGCGAGCTGCACGAGCAAGGTGCCGGACACCCGGCCGGCGACGGGGGCGACCCCGACGTACTTGAGGCCGTCCTTCTGGTCGTGGACACCGATGTGGTCACGGTGCCCGACGGGGGAGGCGGGCGACTCGCAGCTGACGAGCTCGCGCCCGAGGTACTCCTTCTCCATGACCTCGCGGAACTTCTCCACGCCCCAGTCGGCGACCAGGAACTTCAGCCGGGCGCGCGAGCGCAGCCGGCGGTAGCCGTAGTCACGGAAGACCGAGGCGACCGCGGCCCACACGTCGGCGACCTCGTCGAGGGGGATCCAGACGCCGAGCTTGGCGGCGAGCATCGGATTGGTGGACAGACCGCCGCCGACCCAGCAGTCGAAGCCGGGGCCGTGCTCGGGGTGGACGGTGCCGACGAACGCGACGTCGTTGACCTCGGGCACGACGTCGTGGCCGGGGTGGCCGGTCAGCGCGGTCTTGAACTTGCGGGGGAAGTTGGAGAAGGCCGGGTCACCGATGTAGCGCTCGTAGATCTCCTCCAGCGCCGAGGTGCCGTCGATGATCTCGTCGGCGGAGACGCCGGCGACCGGCGAGCCGAGGAACGGGCGCGGCGAGTCGCCGCAGGCCTCGAGGCTGCTCAGGCCAGCGGCGTCGAGCCGGTCCCAGATCTCGGGGACGTCCTCGACGCGGATCCAGTGGTACTGGATGTTCTCGCGGTCGGTGACGTCGGCGGTGTCGCGGGCGAAGTCGACGCCGATCTGCCCGAGCGCGCGCACGGCGTCACCCGACAGCAGGCGGCCGTCGGAGCGGACGCGGAGCATGAAGTACTCGTCATCGAGCTCCTCCTCCCCGAGCGTCGCTGTCTTGCCGCCGTCGAACCCGGGAGCGCGCTGGGTGTAGAGGCCCATCCACCGGAAGCGGCCACGCAGGTCGGCCGGGTCGATGGAGGCGAACCCGCGCTTGGAGTAGATGTTGATGATCCGCGCCCGCACGTTGAGCGGGTCGTCGTCCTTCTTGGACTGCTCGTTCTTGTTGAGCGGCTCGGTGAACCCGAGCGACCACTGACCCTCGGCCCGCTTGGGGCGCGGGATCTCGGTGTGCTTCGGCTTCTGGGACTGGAAGCGCAGGTCTGGCATGAGGTGGTGGTGGTCCTTCACTGGTTCGCTGAGGGCGCCGCAGGGGTGCCGGGTCGGGGTCGCGGTGGATCAGCGAGGACGACAGGTGCCGCTGCGCGTGCGCCCGAGGTCCACGTGGCGACGTACCACGAGGAAGACGTGCGTCTCGGCGGTGACCATGAGGTGGAGTCTCACGTCGTGGACGGAGTGTCCACAACGAGCAATCTCGTGATGTGAGACGTGAATCCATGATGTGAGACGGTCCGACGAAATCCAGGCGTAACACGGGGGCCAGTGCGGCGCACGTCACACTGCGCCGGCGGTCAGCCGCACCTCGCGGATGGCCCGGGAGCCGTCGGCCCTGACTACGCTGGCGGTCATGGCCGCCGACCTGAATGCCCTCACCAGCTCCGCCTACTCGCAGGCTCTCGAGGTCATCGCCTCGGTCGAGCCCCGCATCGCCGAGGCGACGCGCGCCGAGCTCGCCGACCAGCGCAGCTCGCTCAAGCTGATCGCCAGCGAGAACTACGCCTCGCCCGCGGTGCTGCTCACCATGGGCACCTGGTTCAGCGACAAGTACGCCGAGGGCACGGTCGGCCACCGCTTCTACGCCGGGTGCCAGAACGTCGACACCGTCGAGTCCCTCGCCGCCGAGCACGCCCGGGAGCTGTTCGGTGCCGAGTACGCCTACGTGCAGCCACACTCCGGCATCGACGCCAACCTGGTCGCCTTCTGGTCGATCCTGGCCCACCGGGTCGAGG
>CALRVO020000180.1:0-7442 GCA_943371595.1 Sphingomonas paucimobilis | reverse complement strand
ATCGCGGCGTCCGGCATCCCGCGTGACGAGCTCTTCGTCACCAGCAAGCTCAACAACGGCTTCCACGAGCCCGACGCGGCCCGCCGTGCGTTCGACGACACCATGGCCAAGCTCGGGCTCGAGCAGATCGACCTGTTCCTCATCCACTGGCCGCTGCCCACCCTCTACGACGGTGACTACGTCTCGACGTGGAAGACCCTGGTCGAGTTCGTCGAGCAGGGCCGGGCCGCCGCGATCGGCGTCTCCAACTTCCAGCCCGCTCACCTCGAGCGGCTCGCCGCTGAGACCGGGATCGTCCCGGCGGTCAACCAGATCGAGGCGCACCCGTTCTTCCTCAACGACGAGGCCCGCGCCGCGACCCACCGCCACGGTGCGCTGGTCGAGGCGTGGTCGCCGATCGCCCAGGGCGCGGTGCTCGACGACGAGACCATCGGCAAGGTCGCGGCGGCGCACGGCAGGACGCCGTCGCAGGTGACCCTGCGCTGGCACGTCCAGCGCGGCGACATCGTCTTCCCCAAGACCATGTCGCCCGAGCGGATGGCCGAGAACTTCGCGATCTTCGACTTCGAGCTCAGCGACGACGAGGTCGCCGCGATCAGCGGGCTCGACCAGGGTGAGGCCGGCCGCACCGGGCCCAACCCCGACACGTTCGACTACGTCCCCGACTGACCCCGACCGACCTCGGGAGGGTCAGGCGTCGAGCGCCCGGCCCCACGTCTCGAGCAGACGAGCCAACCGGCCGCGCTCCAGGTCGCTGAGACCGGAGAGCAGCCGGTGCTCGTTGGCGACGTGCTTCTCGACCACGTCGTCGACGAGTACCCGACCCTCGTCGGTGAGCCGCACCCGGCGCGAGCGGGCGTCGTCAGCGCACACGCGGCGCTCGACGTAGCCCGCCCTCTCCAGGCGGTCGACCCGCTTGGTCACCGCGCCGGAGGTGACCATGGTCGAGGCGCCGAGCTCCCCCGCGGTGAGCTCGTACGGCGCCCCCGAGCGTCGCAGCGACGCGAGCACGTCGAAGTCGCCGTCGCCGAGCCCGGCCGCGGCGAAGACCGGGTGGAGCTCGGCGTCGAGACGGGCCGCCAGCCGGTGCAGCCGGCCGATGACGCCCATCGGCGAGACGTCGAGGTCGGGCCGCTCGACCCGCCACTGCTCGAGGATCCGGCCGACGTGGTCTGGCTCCGAGGTCATGGCTGGACGATATCTCACCTGGAAGATATATTATCTTCCGTGGAAGATATCTCCGTTCGCACCGTCGCGATCACCGCGGTCGCCCCGCTCGCGTGGGGCACCACCTACCTCGTCACCGCCGAGCTCCTGCCCCCCGAGCGGCCGCTGTTCGCCGCCCTCGTGCGGGCCCTGCCCGCCGGCCTGCTGCTGCTCGCGATCGTGCGGCAGCTGCCCCGCGGCGACTGGTGGTGGCGTGCCGGCCTGCTCGGCGCGTGCAACATCGGGCTCTTCTTCCCGCTGATCTTCCTGGCCGCCTACCACCTGCCGGGCGGGCTCGCCGCCACCGTGCAGGCCGCCTCGCCCCTCGTGGTGATGCTCCTGGCGCTGCTGCTCCTGCGCGAGCGGGCCGGCGCCGTGCGCGTGGGCGCCGGACTCGTCGGCCTGGCCGGCGTGGGGTTGCTCGTCCTGCGCTCCCCCGACGGCGTGACCGCCCTCGGCCTGGCCGGCGCCTTCGGGTCGGTGCTCGTCTCGGCACTCGGGTTCGTGCTGGTCAAGCGCTGGGGTCGCCCCGCGGACGTCGGCATGCTGACCTTCGTGTCGTGGCAGCTGGTCGCCGGCGGGCTGCTGCTGCTGCCCCTGGCGCTGCTGGTCGAGGGCGCTCCCCCGGCCGTCGACCTGCCCGCCCTGGGCGGGTACCTGTGGATCGGCGGCGCCGGGACGATCCTCGCCTACGCCTGCTGGTTCCACGGCCTTAGCCGGATGCCGGCCGGCGCGGTCTCGCTCGTCGGGCTCCTCAACCCCGTGACCGGCACCGCCCTCGGGGTCGCGATCGCCGGCGAGGCCTTCGGCTGGCCCCAGGCCCTCGGCATGACGCTGGTCCTCGGCGGCGTGGTGGCCGGGCAGCTGCGCACGACCGCGAGGCCCGCCCCGACCCCGTCCCCCGAGCGCGAGGCCGCGCTCGCACGATGAGCCCGGGCTAGAGCGCTGAGGCACGATGACGCGGTGAGCACGACCCGACCCGACGCCGACTTCCGGCTGCGCGACGTCGCCCTCTCGGCGTACGGCCCGACGATCGTGAGCTCGACCGGGCACGGCGCGGTCATGCCGATCCTGGCGCTGCGGGCCCGCGACCTCGGCGCCGACGTCAGCACGGCCGCGGCGGTAGTCGCCCTGCTCGGCCTGGGGATGCTCGTCGCGTCACTGCCGGCGAGCGCGATCGTCGCCCGGATCGGCGAGCGCCGCGCCCTGGTCTACGCCGGCCTCGTCGACGCGGTCGCGATGGTGATCGGCGCCGTCGCCGGCTCGGTGCTGCTGCTCGGGGTGTCGGTCGTGGTCAGCGGGATGACGTGGACGACGTTCCTGATGGCGCGCCAGGGGTTCATGATCGACGTGGTGCCGCTCAGCCACCGCGCCCGGGCGCTGTCGACGCTCGGCGGCTCGCACCGCGTCGGGGTCTTCGTGGGCCCCCTGGTCGGCGCCGGCCTGATCGCGCTCGGCGGCCTGGGCTCGGTCTTCGTCTTCGCCGCCGTCGCAGCGCTGGCGGCCGCCGCACTCGCCGCGCGGATGCCCGACGTCGGCTCGGAGCGTCGCGAGACCCAGCGGGCGCGGGGCCACCTCTCGGTCTGGACCGTCCTCGCCCAGCACCGGCGGACCCTGCTGACCCTCGGCGTGGTGGTCGTGGTGATCTCCGCGTCCCGCTCGGTACGCACCGGGCTGCTGCCCCTGTGGGCCGACCACGTGGGCATCTCCCCCAGCACGACGTCGCTGATCTTCGCGCTGGCCGGCGCCGTCGACATCGTGTTCTTCTACCCCGGCGGCTGGCTCATGGACCGTCGTGGTCGCACGGTCGTGGCCGTGCCCGTGGTGCTCACCGTCGCGGTCGCCGCCCTGCTGCTGCCGCTGGCGACGTCGGCCTGGTCGGTCGCGGCGGTCGTCGTGCTCATCGCCGTCGGCAACGGCCTCGGCTCCGGCATCGTGATGGTCCTCGGCGCCGACGCCGCGCCGGTCGAGGGCCGCGCCCAGTTCCTGGGCGGGTGGCGGCTGTGCGGTGACATCGGCCTGTCGGGCGGTCCGCTCGTGGTCAGCGCCGTCGCGGCGCTGGCGCCGCTCACGGTGGCCTGCGTGACGATCGGGCTGCTCGGGCTCGCCGGGACCGCCTGGACGGCGTACTGGGTCGGCCGCGAGGACCAGCGGATCAGGAGATCGTGACCTTGACCTCGTTGGAGGCCTCGCCGGTGTCGGTGTCGAGGACCCGGAAGCGGTTGACCCCGATGGCGCTGGCCTGGATGTAGGTCGAGAACGAGTCGCCGTAGACCGCGACGGTGATGGCGGCGAAGTCGGCCCAGGCGCCGGCCTGGAACTGCTGGACGCTGAGCACCGCGCCGTCTCCGCCGACGTAGGTCCCGCTGAGGTCGATGGGCTCCATCGCGCCGACCTCGGACTGCGCCGACGACAGGGTGATCTCGGTCTCCGGCTTGGCCGGGGTCTCGGAGAACGTCGACTTCGGCGGCTTGGGCTCGGGCACGTCGGACAGCGTGATGTAGGGGACGGGCTCGCTGATCGTCTCGCTCGGCTCGGGGAGGTAGAGCGTCTCGGCTGCCGTCGAGCCGGCCGACGAGCTTCCGCCGCCGCCCAGACCCGTGGCCTTGGTGGCGACAGCAGCGCCGACGGCGAGCACGCCGCCCACGATCACGGCCGTGGCCACCAGGGCGACCAGACCCCACAGCACGGGCAGGGACCGGCGCTCGGGCCGGTCGACCTCGTCAGGCTCGTGGTCGCTCACGTCGACCATTGTGTGGGACGGGTGGGTGCGGACCCAACTCTCCCGCCCAGCACCCGGTCGGCTGCCGGTCAGCGCGGCTCCAGCACGACCACGGGGATGACTCGGTCGGTGGTCGCCTGGTAGGTCTCGAAGTCGGCGTACAGCGCGACGAGGCGGGGCCACAGCGCCGCGCGCTCGTCGGGACCGGCGACGCGGGCCCGGACCCGCCGCGCCCGCTCGCCTCGCAGGTGGACGGTCGTGTCGGGTCGGGCGACCAGGTTGGCGACCCACTGCGGGTCCTTCGGCAGGCCGCCCTGCGAGCCGACGACCACCAGGTCGGGTCCGTCGGCGAGGTAGAGCAACGGCGTCGTGTACGCCGCACCGCTCTTGCGCCCGACGTGGTCGAGCAGCAGCGTGGGGACCGGCTTGCGGAAGCCGGCACCGATGCGCCACCGGCTGCCGACCCGACCGTTGGTCAGGCGGAAGACCTTGACCTGACCGCGCGCCATCCACTTGATGACCTTCGCGGCGACGGGACTGGCCAGCGCCTGCTGACGCTTCGCGCGCTGCTCGGGGGTCAGGTCGGGCACGTCACAGGCCGCGCTTCCACACGACCTGCTCGTGCAGGCGGCGGCTGCGCCAGCCGGCCGGCGTACGGACGACGTCGTGGTGGTACATCCCGCCGATCTCGACGATCTTGGTGCCGCCGGCACCGTCGTCCATGGGCATCGGGTTGTCGAAGTAGGCGCACACGGCGGCGTCGTCCGGACCGTCGAACGTGATCTCGACCTGGCCGATGGTGTGCATCCGCTGGGGGAAGAACGCCGGCAGCATCTCGGCCAACCACGGCTTGACCTCGGCGAACCCGGCGCTGATGCCCCCCGACTCGGTGTAGTCGATCTGCGCGTCGTCGGTGAAGACCGTGTCGAGCTTGTCCCAGTCGCCGGAGTCGATCGCCCGCGTGTAGCGGGTGACCATGTCGGCGATCTCCATCCGGTCGCTGATCTCCTGGAGGTCCACGAGCGCACTCTGGCAGATTCCGCCCAGAACTGGAACACGTTCTAGTGGTCGGGCGGTGGCGGCAGCCCATGTATCTGAGTGTCCATCGGTCGTGTCGAGCGGTAGAGCGCACAGGATGAGCGATGAACACTCAGTTACATGCGGCGACCACCTGAGGACCTAGCCGAAAACTGAAACACGTTCTAGTCTGGCGCGCGTGAGATTCTCGTACGCCGAAGCGATGACCCAGGCCCACTACTACGCCCCGCTCGCGCAGGCGGCGGAGGCGGCGGGCTACACGTCGATGACGGTCGCCGACTCCCTGATCTACCCCAAGAAGTCGGACTCGAAGTACCCCTACACCGACACCGGCGACCGCGAGTTCCTCGACGGCAAGGAGTTCATCGAGACGATGATCCTCTGCGCCCACCTGTTCGCCGTGACCTCGACGCTGCGACTCACCCCCTTCGTGCTCAAGCTGCCGGTCCGGCCGCCGGTGCTGGTCGCCAAGCAGGCCTCGTCGCTGGCGTTCCTGTCCGGCAACCGGCTCGGGCTCGGTGTCGGCATCTCCCCGTGGCCCGAGGACTTCGCCAACCTCGGTGTCGACTGGGCCAAGCGGGGCAAGCGCATGGACGAGTGCATGGACATCCTGCGCGGTCTGACCACCGGCGAGTTCTTCTCCTACAGCGGCGACTTCTACGAGGTCGACGAGCTCAAGCAGTGCCCCGGCGCCACCGAGAAGATCCCACTCCTGGTGGGCGGCCACGCCGACGCCGCCCTGCGCCGCGCCGTGCGCAAGGGCGACGGGTGGATGCACGCCGGCGGCGACGGCGAGGAGCTCGACCGCCTGCTCACCCGGCTGGCCGAGATCCGCGCCGAGGAGGGCGACACCCGCGGGCCCGACGAGTTCGAGATCCACGTCATCTCCTACGACGCCTCCACCCTCGACGGCGTCAAGCGCCTGGAGGACAAGGGCGTCACCGACTGCATCGTCGGCTTCCGGGTGCCCTACATCAAGGGCCCCGACACCGAGCCGCTCGAGACCAAGGTCAAGCACCTCGAGCAGTACGCCGAGTCGATCATCGCCAAGGCCTGACCCGGTGTCCGAGTCGCTCGACCTCACCAGGCCCCTGCAGGACGCGATCGCCGAGGCCGAGGAGCTGATCGCCAACGCGCCGTTCATCCGCACCGAGGCCGACCGGCTCGAGGGCTACGACTACCTCGCCGGTCGCATCCGGATGGCCATGCAGATGGCCTTCGACCACGACCTCGACCGACCGCTGTTCATCAACCCGACTCACCAGTTCTCCCGCCAGGGCCTCGACAACCCCGACGCGATCTACTTCAACGCCTACCTGCGCGAGGGCGTCGAGTACGTCGTCCGCGGGCGTCGCGGCACGTCGGCCGACCTGAGCTTCCAGGTGATGGGTGGCGCCTACTCGGCCACCTCGGCCGCCACGAGCCTGATGGCCTTCGACGACCGCGAGCTCGAGCTGGCCGACGACGGCACCTTCGAGTTCAGCTACGTCGCCGAGCCGGGCGCCAAGACGATGATCGTGCGCGAGGTCTTCTGCGACTGGGACACCGAGGAGCGCGGGACGTTGACCATCGAGCGCCCCGACACGATCGACCAGCCGGCCCGGCCGCTGACCGAGGCGCTGCTGCGCAAGAAGTACGAGGTCGCCGCGCGCTCGCTGACCGGCTCGATCCTGACGTGGTTCGAGTTCCCGAAGTGGTTCGAGCGCAAGGAACCGGTCAACACGCTCACCGCACCGCAGTCGACGCCGGGCGGCCTGGCCTCGCAGCGCTCCTCGATCGGCCACTACGCGCTGGCCGACGACGAGGCGATGATCCTCACCGTCCCCCGCTGCGACGACTGCTCCTACCAGGGCATCCAGATCGGGTCGGACTGGTACGCCTCGACCGACTACGAGACCCACCAGACCTCGCTGACCAAGGCCCAGGCGGTCACCGACCCCGACGGGATGATCCGGGTGGTGATCTCGGAGCAGGACCCCGGCATCGCCAACTGGCTCGAGACCACCGGGCACCGCACCGGCTCGATGATGCTGCGCTGGCAGCGTCTCGAGCGCGACCTCACCCAGGACGCCGACGGCCCCACGGTCCAGGTCGTGCCGTTCGCGGACGTCGTCCAGCACCTGCCGTTCCACGCGCCGATCACCCCCGCGCAGTACGCCGAGCGCATCGCCGCCCGCCAGCGCGCCGTCGCCCGCCGGATGATCAGCTGAGCACCCGGCCGATCTGCCGGACCCCACCCCTCGCCAAGAACTAGAACACGTTCTACTGTTTCCCTGACGCGGGCGCCGAGGCCCGCCCAGCCGAAGGACACGACGCCTTGAGCACCACCGCCGCCGCGCACCAGACCCCCGTCGCCGACGCCTACGCGCCGCAGCCGCTGCTGAAGGGCAAGGTCCTCGTGCTCTCCGGCGTCGGGCCCGGCCTGGGCCGGGCCCTGGGCGAGGAGGCGGCCAAGATGGGTGCCGACCTGGTGCTG
>CALRVO020000179.1:0-7452 GCA_943371595.1 Sphingomonas paucimobilis | reverse complement strand
CAACCGCGCGGTCGGCGACCGCATCACCGAGGTGCTCGACGACGACCAGCTGGCCTGCGCCGCCCTGCTGACCCTGGCCGGGCCCTTCACCCCGATGCTGTTCCAGGGCGAGGAGTGGGCCGCGCGCACTCCGTTTCAGTTCTTCACCTCCCACACCGAGCCCGAGCTCGGCAAGGCGACCGCCGAGGGCCGGATCGCGGAGTTCGCCAAGATGGGCTGGGACCCCGCCGTGGTGCCCGATCCGCAGGACCCGGCCACCTTCGAGCGGTCCAAGCTCGACTGGAGCGAGCTCGACGAGCCCCGCGGCGCCCGGATGCTGGAGGTCTACCGCCAGCTCGCACGCTTGCGTCGGTCGCGTCCCGAGCTGACCGACCCGGCGTTCGGCCGCCACCGGTGCGAGGTCGACGAGGACGCCCGGGTGCTGCGCGTGCACCGCGGCGACCTGCTGCTGGTGGTCAACTTCGGCGACGCCCCGGTGATGCTCGACGTGGCGCAGCGCGAGCTGCTGTTCGAGACCGAGTCGGGCGTCGAGCTGGGCGAGCAGCTGCTGGTCCCGGCCCACGCCGGGGCCCTGCTGGCCTAGCAGGAGAGTTTCCCCGTCACTTCGTCCTCGGACCGGGGGCGGACGTATCCTGACGACTCCTGATCAGCCGACCCTGGAGACCGATGACCGACCGCCCCACCGCCCGTAGGTCCGTGCGGTCGCGACTCCTGGTCGGCGCGATGGTCACCGCCGTGGCGACCACGACGGCGTGCAGCGGCTCGAGCCCCGGCGGCACCGACCGGACCGCGCAGGCAGCGCCCCGGCCGGTCCCGACCTCCGACCTCAACGTGCTGGTCGTGGTGATCGACGACGGCACCGACATCGCCTGCCGCAGCTTCCAGCGGTTCATGCCGCAGACCTCGCGGCTGCTGCGCGACCGCGGCACCTGCTTCGAGAACGCCACCGCATCGGCACCGACCTGCGCGCCGTCGCGCGCGGCGCTGCTGACCTCCCAGCTGGGTCACAACAGCGGCGCTCCCCGCCAGGAGGACGCCCCCAAGCTCGACCCGACCGACACCCTCCAGCACGACCTGACCCAGGCCGGCTACGACACCTACGGCACCGGCAAGTACCTCAACGGCCTCGACAGCGTCGACGTCGAGTCGGGCAAGGTGCAGACCGGCTTCCAGGCCTCCGACTTCTGGGGCTCCTCCAAGCCCTACGGCTACAAGCTCTGGAACGACGAGACGCAGTCGGAGTACTCACCCAACGACGGGGTCCACGCCACCACCCGCACCGGCGACTTCCTGCGGTCCTTCATCGCCACCGAGCGCGAGGGCGACCGCCCGTTCTTCGCCTACGCCGCGTTCAAGGCCCCCCACACCGACAACTCGGCCAAGTCCCTCAACGCCCGGATGCCCGTCGCGACACCGGCCAACCGCAACCGCGCGGTCCCGCCGTTCCGCTACAACCCCGAGCGCGACGTCCGCGACAAGCTGCCGGTCTTCCGCAAGAAGCTCGCCTCACGCGCCTACTACCAACGTCTCTACACCGCCCGTACCCGGGCGCAGTACGACATCGACGACGAGATGGGCAAGACCATCCGGACGTTGCGCGCGGAGGGTGAGCTCGACAACACCGCGATCTTCTACACCAGCGACCAGGGCTACCACCTCGGCGAGAACGGCTGGGAGACCAAGGGCGACCCCTACCCCGCGACGACCGACGTGCCGCTGCTCGCCTGGCTGCCCTCGCGCTTCCGCGCGGGCTACGTCGACCAGCGGGCGTTCGGGGTGATCGACATCGGCCCCACGGTCTACGACCTGACCGGGGTCAAGCCCGGCCACCGCATCGACGGGCACTCGATGCTCAGTCGCTTCCGCCGTACCGGCACCTATTCCGAGGTCGTCAACGAGAGCGCCCGGATCAACTACCCCAAGGCGGCCTACGCGCCGGGGCGCATCCCCACCTGGTCGATGTACCGCACCAAGAAGTTCGCCTACATCGAGTACTACGACAAGCGCGGCAAGCTCATCCGGGGCGAGTTCTACCGCGACCCCGGCATGAAGAAGAACCTGCTGTGGCCCGGCTACCGCGCGCAGCGGCCCTCCGCCAAGGTGCTGGCCTTCGCGCGCAAGAAGCTGGCGCGCGGGCGCACCTGCTCGGGCACCTTCGAGCAGCGCACCCCCAACCCCTGCCCCTAGTCCCAGGCCCCTGGCCGGCTCAGGGAGCGACGCGGGCCAGCACCTCGTCGACCCACACCGGCACCAGCGTGCCGGCCGGACCCTGCCGCGACTCGTGGAAGAACGACGTGCCCTCGCTGGGCAGCAGGTTGAGCTCGAGGGTGCGGGCGCGGTGGCGGGCGGCGTACTGGACGAAGCCGGCGGCCGGGTAGACCGCACCGGAGGTGCCGATGGAGACGAAGAGGTCGGCGCGCTGCAGCTCGTGGAGGATGCCGTCCATGCCGTAGGGGATCTCGCCGAACCAGACCACGTCGGGCCGCAGCTCGGTCACCCCGCAGCCGGGGCACGGCGGGTAGTCGGCCAGGTCCCCGGTCCACGGGAAGCGGTGGTCGCACGCGCGGCACAGCGCCGAGCGCAGCTCGCCGTGCATGTGGTGGACCCGGGTGGAGCCCCCGCGCTCGTGCAGGTCGTCGATGTTCTGGGTGACGAGGAACAGGTCGTCGCCCAGCACCTCCTCGAGGCGCCCGAGGGCGAGGTGGGCCGCGTTGGGCTCGACGGCGTCGAGGGACGCCCGCCGGGCGTCGTAGAACTCGTGCACCATCGTCGGCTGTTCCTCGTAGGCCTCCGGTGTCGCGACGTCCTCGACCCGGTGCCCCTCCCACAGGCCGTCGGCGTCGCGGAACGTCGGCACCCCGCTCTCGGCGGAGATCCCGGCACCGGTGAGGACGACGACTCGCATCCGGTCACCTAAGCAGATCGTCGGCGGGACAGAGCACGGCGACCACGTATCCGTCGTCGGCGCGCCACGCGTCGCGGGTCCAGGTGCCCCACCGCTCGCGCTCGACCAGGCCCGCGCCGACCGCTGCGGCGAGGAAGGTGTCGAGCCCGGTGACGGGGCAGCCGTCGGGCAGGTGGTCGGGGTCGGTGCCGAACCCGCAGACGAGCGACCCGCCGGGCGCGACGTGCGCGGCGAGCCGGGTGCAGGCGACCTCGAGGGTGCCCTCCTCGAGCAGGGGCACCACGTTGCCGGCCACGACGACCACGTCGAAGCGCTCCCCCAGGTCGAGGGTCGCGAGGTCGGCGACCCGCCAGTCGAGGTCGGGCGCCTCGCTGCGCGCCACGTCGACCATCGCCGGGTCGACGTCGCAGCCGACGACGTCGTAGCCCAGCTCGGCCAGCCGTACGGCGACCCGCCCGGTCCCGCAGCCGGCGTCGAGCACCCGTGGCGGCCGGTCCGGCCCGGGCGCGCGCAGCCCCGCGACGAACGACGCCTCCCCGTGCACGTCGGCCCCCTCGGCGGCGAGCCGGCGGAAGCGCTCGGCGTACTCCTCGGCGTAGGCGTCGCCGGCGCTCGCCTGCGCGACCTCGCGCCACCGGCGGCTCACCGGGTCACCCCGGGGGTGCTCGACGTCGTGGGGGCCGGCGGCGGCGAGGTGACGCCGGTGTAGCCGTCGCGGGCGAAGCGGGTGGTCGGCCGCTGGGCCTTGGGGCCCCCGACACCGACCACGCAGGAGCGGCCGTCGCGGTCCTCGACGAACACCCGGAAAGTCTGCTGCACGTCCTCCAAGCCCCTCTCGTCACTGCTGATCTTGATCACGAAGGACCCCGCCGGGCCGCGGTCGACGTCGCTGACGTCGGCGGTGAGCTCGGGCACCTGGGTGCCGGAGAGGGCCTGCCACCGGATGATCGTCGACTCGACCGCCATCCGGTAGAGCTCGATCGGCTCGTCGCACAGCAGGTCGACCCCGGCCTGCACGTCGAGGCCCTCGGTCACCTCGACCGCGAGGTCGGCGACGTCCTGCACGGTCGCGGCGTCGGTCGGGGCGGCCGGCTCGTCGACGAACAGCCGCACGACCGCGACACCGGCCAGCGCGACCATCACCACGCCGACGACGACCCAGGGCAGGACCGACAGCACGCGCCACCGGTGGCCCTGCGCGCCGTCCGTCATGACTCCAGTGAAGCAGCCCGGCAGGCCCTAGCCGCCGACGGTCATGTTCATGCCGGGGTCGAACGACCCGGGCGGCGGGGTGACCCCGTTGTCGCGGCACCACTCACCGGCCACCCGCTGGCCCCGACGCGGGGTCGCGCTCGAGGGCTCCTGCTGCAGCGGGATCGGCGGCAGCGGCGGCAGCTCCTGGCCCGACTCGGCCGCGAGCTCGTCGGCGTCCTTCTCCTCGCTCATGCCGATCGGGCCGACCCGCTGGGCGTTGAGGAACTGGCGCACGACCGGTTCCTCGCTCGACAGCAGCATCTCGCGCGGACCGAACATCGCCAGGTGCCGGTGGTAGAGCAGCCCGATGTTGTCGGGCACCGTGCGGGCGGTGTTGACGTCGTGGGTGACGATCAGGAAGGTCGCGTCGATCTGCAGGTTGAGGTCGATGATCAGCTGGTTGAGGAACGCCGTGCGCACCGGGTCCAGGCCCGAGTCGGGCTCGTCGAACAGCACGATCTCGGGGTCGAGCACCAGCGCCCGGGCCAGGCCCGCACGCTTGCGCATGCCGCCGGAGATCTCACCGGGCAGCTTGTCCTCAGCCCCCAGCAGGCCGACCAGGTCCATCTTCTCCATCACGACCTCGCGCACCTGCGACTCCGTCTTCTTGGTGTGCTCGCGCAGCGGGAAGGCGACGTTGTCGTAGAGGTTCATCGAGCCGAACATCGCGCCGTCCTGGAACAGCACGCCGAACAGCTTGCGGATCTCGTAGAGCTCCTTCTCGGGGCACGACGCGATGTCGGTGCCCTCGATCATCACCGAGCCGCTGTCGGGCTTGAGCAGCCCGATGATCGTCTTGAGCAGCACCGACTTCCCGGTGCCCGACGGGCCGAGCATGACGCTGATCTCGCCCGCCGGCACGACGAGCGACACGTCGCCCCAGATCATCTGCTTGCCGAACGACTTGGTGAGGTGCTCGATCTTGATCTCAACGCCCATGCGGGTGCCCACTGTCGGTCTGGGCCGACGACGCGGTGTCGACGGGTCGTCCGTCCCGGATCACCTGATCGGTCTGGTGGAGTGGTCGTCGAGGATGTTGTCGCCACAGTAGCCCTCGCCCCCGCCGCATCCCTCCCGTCAGGAACCGTTCTCGGTCAGCGTCGTGGGCGGCAGCCAGTCGGCTCCGAGGAGCTGGGCGAGGTCGGCGAGGCCGGTGGTGTCGCTGCCCACCGTCTCCGACGCCGCGGCGATCCGCTCCACCATCACCTTGCCGACCTGCTCCTCGACCGTGCCCTCGGCGTAGGCGATGTGCCACGGCGAGACCTGGTGGTCACGGTGGGTGCGGCCGGTCACCTGCCGTCCGGCGATGCCCGAGAACCGGGCCTGGTGGAAGACCCCCACCCGCGGCTCGGTGCTCGCCCGGCGGCCGTCGGCGAGCGTCTCGCCGGCGTGCAGGCTGATCGAGGCGACGGTGGTGAAGACGCAGACCTTGGCCTGCCCGGTCTGGAACCGGAGCCGCTCGGCCTCGACGTCGAACCGGTCGCGACCGTAGATCGTGGCCACCTCGATCCCCGAGTCGCGTAGCCGGTCGGTGATGGGGTCGGCGGCGGTCGAGACGAACTCGACCGAGCACGCCACCTGTCGCTCCGACTCGACCTGCTGGGCGATCCAGGCGACGGTCGAGTCGACCCGGATCAGCCCTGCCTTCTGCCGGAAGCGCAACAGCGCGGCACGACCCTTGGCCGTGTTGCGGCCGCGGCGCGCGAGGTCCATCTCACGACAGAACTCGCCCCACTCGGCCTCGTACGCCGTCCGCTCGGCCGGGGTCAGCGCGACCGGCATGCCGGAGATCGGCACCGGACCCCACGGCGCGGCGCGGTGCAGCATCGCCGGCGGCCGCTCGTCGGCGAGCCAGCCGCGCACGAGCTCGAGGTCGGCGGAGCGACGCGCCGGGTCGGTGGTCCAGGTCGCGCCGTACCGGCCCTGCTCCACGCCGACGCCGTGGCGCTCGAGCGCGGTGGTGAACGCCGCCTCGGGCTTCGTCGCCGACGTCCAGTCCCTCATCGGCTCGCCCTGGACCTGCGCGTAGGCCGGAGCGAGGTAGGGCAGCTCGAGCGGCGTGTGCCCGGGCGTCGCGGTCACGGCGATGACGAACGGGGCCGTCTCGTGGGGCCTCGCGTGCCCCGAGACCTTCGCCCAGAGCTTCCACCGCTTGGTCGTCGTGCGCCGCAGCGCGTGGGCCTCGTCGGCGATGACCACGTCCCACGGGAGGTCCTTGACCTTGTCGAGCCGGTCCCACGTGATCACGACCCACTCCAGGCCACCGTCGCCCAGTGCCGTGATCGTGCGGCACCAGTGGCCGATGGTGATCGCGGCGGGCCGGTCGGCCACCACGAGCACCCGCCGCGCGCCGCGGAGGTCACCCACCGCCGTCGCGCCGAGGACCGCGGAGATCGTCTTGCCCACGCCCGGCTCGTCGGCCAGCAGGAACTGACGCCCGCCCGCCTCCGCACGCGCCGCGATCGCGTCGGCCGCCTCGAACTGGATCCGGCGCGGCTCGAGCGTGTCGGTCGGTCCCGGGTCGGGCGGACGCTGGTCGGGCGTGGGCTGGTCGGGGTTGAGGGTGTTCTCGACGAACCGACCGAGCGTGTGGGGTCCCGGGGCGTAGGGCGCGAGGTGCGCCGGCAGCGCGGGCCCGACGTACAGGTGGGTCCTGACCGCCGGGTGCCAGGCTGCGCCGTCGACCTGGGTGCCGTAGGGGACGTCGAGCACCCACAGCCGCTCGCCCGGCCCGGCGACCGGCAGCTCCTTCGGCGGCCGCGGCCCGCCGCGGCGGGGTGACGGGCGCCGACGGGTGGTGGATCGGCGGGGGCTGGGCACCCCCGGACGCTACTGGGGCTCTCGGCTCTAGGCCGGGTTGGCTCGCCTCGGCCCGGTGAGGGGGTGGCGCTGGTCTCCCGCTCGCGGGCTGCCGTCATCGCAGGCGAGCGTCGGGCGAGTCGCGCGGGTTGGTGGCCCACTGGCGGTGATGTGACGCAGGTACGCCTCGCAGGACCTGACCAGGGTCTGTCCTCCTCCTCGTCATTCACTCCAGACACCTCTAGCCCGCCCTGGGTGGCGCCGCTCGTTGATAATGGTTCGGTGTCCGAAGATGCCGAACATCCAAGTGCCGGGGATCCTGCGGAGTTCGACCTCCCGGAGGCGGTGACGCCGGATTACTCCAAGGCGATCCGGCAGGCGGTGATGCCGGATTACTCCAAGGCGATCCGCCAGGCGGTGATGCCGGATTACTCCAAGGCGATCCGCCAGGCGGTGATGCCCGACTACACCAAGGCAATCCGCCAGGCGGTGAT
>CALRVO020000178.1:0-7534 GCA_943371595.1 Sphingomonas paucimobilis | reverse complement strand
GCTGGACGGCACCGTCGAAGCTGCCGGCGACCGCCAGCAGGCGCCCGTCCGGGGAGAACGCCACCGCCCCCGCGCCGCCGATGGGACCGGCCAGCGGAGCACCGACCTGCACGCCGCTCGCCGGGTCCCACAACCGCACGGCACCGTCCCAGCTGCCGACCGCCAGCACCCGCCCGTCCGGGGAGAACGCCACCGACACGGCGGGGTCGACCGAACCGCTCAGCGGGTCACCGACCTGTTCGCCCGAGGCCGCGTCCCACAACCGGACCGAGCCGTCCCAGCTCCCGGCGGCCAGCACCTGCCCGTCCGGGGAGTAGGCCACCGACCACACGCCGCCGTCCGTCCGGGCGGTCAGCGGCTGCCCCACCTGCTGGGCTCCCGTTCGTCCCAGGGCGAGCCCGGCGTTCGCCAGGGCCGTGTCCGTCTTGGCCTTCGCCTCCGCGCCGCGAGCACGACTCTCCGCCGCCAGCGCCAGCGCCAGCCCCGGGTTGCTGTCCTGCACCTCCGCGGCCGACGAGGACAGCGACAGGGCGACCGCCTCGTCTCGTTGCCGCTGTGCCTCACGCCGCTGCAGGACTGCGAGAACGGCGGCGAGGAGGGCGAGCAGCGTCAGCGCCACCAAGGCGGTGACCGCCGCGCGCCGCCACCGTCGGTAGCGGTGCTGCTCGCGCAGGTCGGCGCTGGCCAGCTCGTACTTCGACGTGCCGTGCATCGGGGCGGCCAGGTCGGTCACCGTCTCCCGGAACACCGCGTTGCTGGGGTCCCAGGGCGCCAGCCGGGTCACGTCGACGAAGAACGGCTCGCTGGGGAAGCTCCCCGGCACGGTCATGGAGGGCAGCGCGACGTTGCTGCTCCCGGGGTCGAACCGGTGACCGCGCTCGTCCCACCGCAAGGTCCCGCCGACCGTCACCAGCATCAGCCGGTCCGGTCCGCGGGTGGCCAACCAGTAGGCGACCTCCCGGTCCACCCAGACCGACGTTGCCGACGTCGGCGACAGCACCACCACGAGGTAGCGGGACGCGTCCATCGCCTCGGCGACCTTGGCCCACAGGTCGGGGCTGGCGGTCAGGTCGGTGGCATCACGAAACACCCGGAGCGCGTTGAGTCGACCCATCCGCCGGCCGACCTGGGCCAGTCCCTTCTGGATACCGGCTGCCACCTGTCGATCGGCGTGGCTGTAGGAGATGAACGCGTCGTAGGTCCATCCCCGGTTCGACGTGGGCGGCGGCCGATGCGTCTCGGCCGAGCCCGATGCAGCAGTCATGAGGCACTCCGTTGCTCATCTGCTCCGCAACCTGCCCGTTCGCACCCGTTGCGGTCAGGGCCGAACGTCACGGTCCGGCCCGGGATGTTGCCTACTTACGCCTCCGCCGGGAACGGCGCCACAGACCTAGCGTGGGGTGGGTCATCGTGACTGGAGGGGGTAGCCGTGAGCGAGAACGACGAGCGCCTGTGGAACGAGGCCGCGCTGACCGAGCTGTACCGGGACGACGTGAAGGCCTACCAGTCGGCGGTCCTGGCGCAGTACCAGCTCTACGTCGAGATGGCCGATCGGGCCAGTCAGCGGCGCGGGCTGACCAACACCTTCTTCCTGTCCCTGAACACCGCGGTCTTCGCGCTGATGGGCGTGGTGCTGACGCGCTCGCCCGAGCTGGACGGCTACGCGCTGGTGCTCCCCCTGGTCGCGCTGCTCGGTCAGTGCGGAGCCTGGTTCTACCTGGTGCGCTCCTACCGGTTGCTGAACTCGGCGAAGTTCGAGGTCGTCGGCGCGCTGGAGGAGCGGCTGCCGGCGTCACCGTTCTGGCGCGAGGAGTGGCGCAGGCTGGGTGAAGGACACGACTGGCGGCGCTACTGGCCGTTGTCGCACATCGAGGCCTGGATCCCGGTCCTGTTCGCCCTCACCTATCTCGCAGCGGCCGTCTCAGCCATGACCGGGGCGTGACGCAGAGCGTGCGCCGCGGAAGTCGCCCAGGTAGTCCTCCCACGTCCACCCGGCCAGGAACGACGCAGCCGCCGAGCGCCCACTCTCGTACAGCGCCGTCGCCTGGGCAGAGGTGAGCCCGAAGTCGAGCGGGTTCACGCCGGCGCTGTCGACCTGCATGGTCCGCGCCCTCACCCACGGCTTGGCCAGCTGCGTCTGGTCGCGCCCCACGATCGCGGTCATCGCCAGGTCGGCGGCCAGGCCGACCGGCCAGTGCTTGAACAGCCCTGCGACGGGCAGCAGCTCAGCCGCGTCCACGGGCAGCACCGGAAGCAGCTTGACCCCGAACGTCGGCCACCGCGGCCGCCGTCCGTCGGTGCGGTCGAAGACGTCGATGGGGAAGTTGGACAGCACTCCCCCGTCGACCAGCGTCGAGGCGGCTCCCCCGACACCGGCGAGGGTGACGGGCTCGTAGAAGAACGGGATCGACATCGACGCCCGTACGGCGTCCGTCACCCGTTGGCCTCCCGGCTCCAGTCCGTAGACGCGCTGGTAGTCCCAGGGGAAGTAGACGAGCTCGCCGAGCGTCGTGTCGGTGGCGGTGACGACCAGTCGGTAGCGCTGCTCGGGCGGCAGGGACGAGTCAGGGTCGTCCGCCGCCAGGTCGGCGAACGTCTCGACACCGCACTCGTCGACGAGCAGGTTGCCCAGCCACTCACGCAGGTAGTCGCCCTCGTAGACCCCGTGCTCCAGCACCAGCGACAGCAGCGGTCCGCCCACCGGGACCCGGTCCAGCAGCGAGCGGTCCTTGAACTTCCGGTAGTCCATCGCGCGCATGATCTCGGTGATCCGCGCCGCCGGCATCCGCGCCGCCACGAGCGCACCGACGATCGACCCGGCCGACGTGCCCGCCACGCGCGGGAACCCGTAGCCGGCCTCCTCCAGCACCGAGACGGCCCCGACGTGGCCGATGCCCAGCACCCCGCCCCCTTCGAGGACGAGATCGGCGTGCAACGGCGAAGGCGAACGATCGACCATGCTGGCCCCCTCCCGGGCACTCGGCGCTCCTCGACGCTAGGACCCCCGGCTCGGGGGTCGCAACGGCGCGACGGCCGAGCAGATCGAGGACGAAAGGCCCGTGACACCCGTCGGGCCCCCGCCCTTGACTGGTCGCAGCCGCAGGTGCGCCGTCCCGCCCGGAGACGGCGTCACCCCCGCGGCTCGGAGGTGCGGGAGATGGCAGCGCAGGTGCCCTGGTTCCCCCACAGCATCGACGCCCACGTCGGCGGCGCCGACGAGCTGCGGCTCCGATGGCGCTACGTGATCGTCGAGGAGATCATCGACGGGACCGCCCACCTGCAGCGGTGGCCGTGGCCGCTCGCCGACACCTCCGGGCACGTCCTCTGGCCCGCCGCGGACCGCGCGTCCGTGCAGGAGGCGGCCGTGGCGGTGTCCACGCTCGTACGCCGCCTCTACCGGCCCCACCACGTGCGGCGGCACCCTCGCGTCGGGGACACCTTCGCGGCGCTCGACGCCGAGGGCCCGGGTTGGGACGCCGAACGGGTGGTGGAGCAGGTTCGTGACCTCTTCCCGAGCCTGGTGCTCGACGTGTCGGCGGAGGCGCGGGCGGCGGCGCGACTGGCCTACGAGGGATCGCTGGTGAAGCCCGTCGCCCAGGCGCAGCTGGATCCTGCCGAGGTCCGGCGGGCCAGGGCGAGCCGGAGCAGGCTCACGTCGCGCGCGCTGCTCGAGCGCCCCGAGGAGGCCCGTCCCGACGGCCGGGGCGCGGGTCAACCGTGAGCCCCACCGCCGTCGTGGTGCCGGTGCCCGAGCGCACGCTCGAGGCGCCGACGCCGGCGCCCGGAAGCCTGGTGCAGGTGATCGCCGCCGACCCGGAGGCCCTCGTCTACTTCCTCCTCAACGTCGGCGACGGTGACACCCAGCTGCTGCTGCTCCCCCGACGCGACCCGACCGACGTACGCCGCCTGGTCGTCGTCGACGTGGCGACGAGCGGCAAGCTGCCCGCGCTCCTCGAGAGCCTGTACGCCGAGCGCGTGCTGACCCAGCCGCCCGGAACCCCGGGCCAGATGTGCCTGGTGGTGGCGACGCACCCGCACGACGACCACGTCGGGGGCCTTGCGGACCTGCTCGAGCGCTACCGCGGGGACCGGCCCTGGATCGAGGAGTTCTGGGACCCCGGTTACTACTTCCCCGGTCCCTCCTTCCACAACTCGCTGCGGCTGCTCGAGGAGACCCACGCGTGCAGCCGGCGACTGCAGCCCACCAGCGGGACCACCCTGTACCTCGACGCCGTCAAGCTGACCGTGATGGGTCCCGGGGTCAACCTGCGCCACCGGTTCGACACCTACGGCGTCGGCATCAACGACGCCTCCATCACCTTGATGGTGGAGTACCCGGCCGCCGCCATCTACCTGGAGGAGGACCCGCTCCACCCGGGTCGGCTGAACCGCCGCGGCGTACGGACGAGCAGCAGCCGCCTGCTCCTCGGCGCGGACGCCCAGTTCACCTCGTGGGCGCAGGCCACGCTCGACTTCCCCGACCTGTCGCAGGAGTACAACCCCGTGCTCGCCCGGGAGCTGCGGGCGGCCCAGGGACGCGACGACCTCGCCGCCGACGTCTTCAAGCTCTCGCACCACGCCTCCAAGCACGGGATCAACATCGAGCTGATGGAACGCGTCGGCGCGGCGCAGACCCTGGTCTCGGCCACCGGCGGCGACGGCCGCTACAAGTTCCCCCACCTGCTGGCCATGGAGGCAGCCCGGGAGGCGCGGGAGTCCACGACCACCACGGGCGACGAGCACGCCAGCGACGTCGAGCTCGGCATCCACCTCACCGGCGACCGGCTGGAGACCCACGACGGTGCTGCTCTGGGGTCGGTCGCCGTGCTGGTGCCCCGGGCGCCGAGGAGCCCGCTGCGCATGTTCCGGCTCATGGACGGACGCAAGGACGAGATCGACCTGGCCTCGGCACGCCAGGTGAAGCGGTGACGACACCTGAGCCCGCCCGAGTGCGTCGAGAACACGTGTGGAGCGGCGTCCTCGGGTTCAGACGGAGAACCGGCCCTGACCTAGCGTTTCCGCTGGTCAGAGCCGGTCTCTCGGTCGGGCTGACAGGATTTGAACCTGCGACCCCTTGACCCCCAGTCAAGTGCGCTACCAAGCTGCGCTACAGCCCGAACACCTCGCGAACGAGGCGTGAGCACCTTAGCGCAGGCTGGCGGGAGGTCCGGAATCGGTGCCCCCATCGCGGTCGGGTCGGCACCGGCGGTGTCAGCGGAAGTCGCGCGACGAGGCCCGGGCCTGGAGCACCGCTCCGGCGCCGGGCACCACGACGTCGATGCCCTCGACGCGGTCGGCGACCAGGTTGGTGACGCCCTCGTTGCGCTCGAGGGTGCCGCGGATGACGACGGCGACCCGGTTGCGGGCGGCCTGGCGATGGACCTTCATGACGCCGATCGAGCAGACCACGTTGAGCATGCCGGTCTCGTCCTCGAGGTTGAGGAACGTGACACCCATGGCCGTGCCGGGGCGCTGACGATGGGTGATCAGGCCGCCGACGTGGACGCGGCGCCCCGACTCGGTGGTCTCGAGGTCGGCGATCGAGCGGACGCCGGCACGGCGCAGGTCGTCGCGCAGGTGCTCGACCGGGTGTCGCTCGGGCGAGACCCCGGTCGCCCACAGGTCGGCCAGCGTCAGCTCGGGCTCGCTCATGCCGGGCAGCATCGGCGCCTCGGGGGCCGGCGTCGTGCCGGCGAGGTGGTCGGCACTCTCGGCGAAGCCGGCCGCCCACAGCGCCTGGCGCCGGTCCATCCCCCACGAGTCGAACGCGCCCGCGGTGGCCAGCGCCTCGAGCTGGGACGGCGTGAGGTCGGCGCGGCGCGACAGGTCGGTCACCCCGTCGTACGGCGCTGCCTCGCGGGCCGCGACGATGCGGCGGGCGACGTCGAGGCCGATGCCGTGCACCGAGTCGAGCCCGAGCCGCACCGCGAGCCGTCCGTCGCGGCGGTGGGCAGGGACCGGGTCGGGCGTGCCCGGGACCCACTCGACCCGCTCGAACGACGGCCGGCAACAGTCCTCGAGACCGGTCGCGCCCGTCTCGTCCGGAACGACGATCTCCAGCCCTGCCTGGGCTCCCGACAACGCGACGTCGGGTCGGCGCACGTCGACGCCGTGCCGTCGGGCGTCGCCGACCAGGGACTGCGGGGAGTAGAAGCCCATCGGCTGGTTGCGCAGCAGCCCGGCCAGGAAGGCCGCGGGGTAGTGAAGCTTGAACCACGACGAGGCGTAGACCAGCAGCGCGAAGGACAGTGCGTGGGACTCGGCGAAGCCGAAGTTGGCGAAGGACAGGATCTTGACGTAGATCGCGTCGGCCCTGTCGCCGGTCAGGCCGCGCCGGGCCATGCCCGCGTAGAGCTTCTCCTTGATCGACTCGATCCGCTCGACCCCGCGCTTGGAGCCCATCGCCCGGCGCAGCAGGTCGGCGTCGTCGCGCGAGCAGTCGCCCAGCGCGACCGCCATCGCCATCAGCTGCTCCTGGAACAACGGGACCCCGCGGGTGCGCTCGAGCACCGGCACCAGGTCGGGGTGGTCGTAGGTGACCTCCTCCTGACCGGTGGCGCGGCGTACGTAGGGGTGGACGGCGCCGCCCTGGATCGGGCCGGGCCGGATCAACGCGATCTCGATGGCCAGGTCGTAGAACTCGCGCGGGCGCAGCCGCGGCAGGGTGCCGATCTGGGCGCGGCTCTCGACCTGGAAGACCCCGATGGAGTCGGCGCGGCAGAGCATGTCGTAGACGGCGGGTTCTTCCTTGGGCATCGTGGCGAGGGTCCAGCGCTCCCCCAGGTGCTCGTCGACCAGACGCATCATGTGGTCGAGCGCGCCGAGCATGCCCAGGCCCAGCAGGTCGAACTTGACCAGTCCCATCGACTCGCAGGCGTCCTTGTCCCACTGCAGCACGGTGCGCCGGTCCATCCGGCCGCGCTCGATCGGGCACACCTCGCCGATGGGGCGCTCGGTCAGCACCATGCCTCCGGAGTGGATGCCGAGGTGGCGGGGGGCGCCCATCAGCTGCTCGGCCAGCGCCACCACCGCCGCCGGCACCTCGTGGGCGGCCGGGTCGCCCCCGTCGCCGGTCACGACCGACTTCCAGCCGTCGATCTGCTTGGACCAGGCGTCCTGCTGGCCCTGCGAGTGGCCCAGCGCCTTGGCCGCGTCGCGCACCGCCATCCGCGGCCGGTAGGCGATCACGTTGGCGACCTGGGCGGCGTTGCGCCGGCCGTAGGTGTCGTAGACCCACTGGATCACCTCCTCACGCCGGTCGGAGTCGAAGTCGACGTCGATGTCGGGCTCCTCGTCGCGGTGGGCGGAGATGAACCGCTCGAAGGGCAGCTTGTAGAAGACGGCGTCGACCGCGGTGATGCCGAGGGCGAAGCAGACCGCCGAGCTGGCCGCCGATCCCCTGCCCTGGCAGAGGATGCCCTGCTCGCGGGCGAAGGCGACGATGTCGTGGACGATGACGAAGTAGCCGGCGAAGTCCTTGGTGGAGATGACCCGCAGCTCGTGCTCCAGGCGCTCCCGGGCCTCCTGCTCGTGG
>CALRVO020000177.1:0-7589 GCA_943371595.1 Sphingomonas paucimobilis | reverse complement strand
ATGTACCAGGCGTCGAAGTTGATCGAGAAGATCCAGCGCCAGGTGATGTAGTTGAGACCCAGGAGCGCGGTGAGCACGACGAGGGTCCGGATGAGCAGGAGCCTGCGGTTCATGACGCCTCCGGGATCAGGGTGCGCGACAACGCGACGAGGGTGACGTCGTCGAGGACGGTGCCGTCGGCGACGAGCCGGCTGGCCTCGGCGAGCACGGCGGCGGGCGTGTCGTGACGGGCCAGGAGACCGGCGACGTCGTCGGCCCACCCGGTGGCGGGGAGCACGTCGAGCAGCCCGTCGGAGAACACCAGCAGCCGGTCGCCGGGTCCCATCACGGTCTCGTGCTGGGTCCAGTGGTCCCCGGCGAGCACCCCGAGCGGGAGGTCGCTGCGGCCGAGCCGCTCGACCGCCCCGTCGGCGCGCCGCAGGACCGCCAGCCCGCAGCCCGCGTCGACCCACCGCAGCCGACCGTCGGCGAGGTCGAGCGCGGCCTCGAAGAGGGTCACGAACGACCCCGAGCGCTCGAAGTCGTCCTGCAGGCCGCGGGCGGTGCGGGTCACCGTCACTCCGAGGTCGACTCCCGCGGCGACCGCCTCGTGCGTGGCGCGCAGCGCCGCGCGGACCCCGGCCCCGATCAGCGCCGCGGGCGTGCCCTTGCCCATGACGTCGCCCAGGCGCAGGAACGCGCCCCCCGCGCTGACCCCGTAGTCGTAGAAGTCGCCGCCGACCGCGAGGCTCGGCAGGCACATGCCGTCCATCAGCCACTCCCCCTCGTGGAAGGCCTGCTCGGGCAGCAGCGACCGCTGGGCGTCGCCGGCCAGCTGCATCTCGGCCGAGGCCGTCAGCTCCTCCTGCACCAGCGCGGCGAGCTCGGCGACCAGCCGCGCGTCGGCCTCGCCCAGCCGCCGCGGCTCACGCCCCATCAGGCAGAACGACGCGACGACCGCACCCTGGCGGTCGTGCAGCGGGTGGCCGACGTAGAACCGGATGCCGCCCTCGCGCACCACCGGCAGGGCCGCGTGCTCGGGGTGGTCGACGGCGTCCTCGACCAGCAGCACCGCGTCGCGCTCCTGGGTGAGCCGGCAGAAGTCGGCGTACGACGCCGGGGTCGCGTCGCCGGGCAGGCCGGCGCCGACCACGAACCGGGCCTCGCGCCCGTCGAGCAGGGTCACCGTGCTGATGGGCACCGCCAGGGCCTGGGCGGCCAGGGCCGCGAGCCGCCGCAGCCGGGAGTGCCGGCTGCCCTCGACGAGGTCGTAGACCTGGGCGACCTGCTCGGCCGCGCGGGGGGTACCGGCCTCGGCCGGGGCTGGGTCGCGATGCACTCCGCGCTCGTACTCTCTCGCCGGGGGGGGTGAACGGGGGACGGGGGTGAAGCGGAGGTGACCGCTCCTGACGGTATCGTCCGTGCCCAGTTCGGCGTGCGTTATTCGGTGCAACGCCCGTCGATCCCCAGCGGAGGGACGAACGCCGTGCGACGCATCTTGATCGTCGAGGACGACCCGTCCATCGCCGAGCTGATCGAGCTCTCCGTGCGCCCGCTCGACGCCGAGGTCCGCACGGTGGAGACCGCGGCGGACGCGCTCGCCACCAGCCGGGCGTGGGACCCCGACCTGGTCACCCTCGACCTCAGCCTGCCCGACGGTGACGGGACCGAGGTGTGCCGCGCCCTGCGCGAGTTCAGCGACGCCTACGTCGTCATGATCACCGCGCGCAGCGACGAGATCGCCCGCCTGGTGGGGCTCGAGGTCGGCGCCGACGACTACCTCGCCAAGCCGTTCTCGCCCCGCGAGCTGCAGGCGCGCGCCGCCGCCCTGCTGCGCCGCCCCCGGGCGGGCGTGACCGGCGGGGCCCAGCGTCCCGGCGCGCCGGTGCCCGAGGAGCGCACGTCGGTCGAGGCACCCGCCCGGACGACGGCCGTCGACGGCCGGCTCGTGCTCGACCGGGCCACGGGGCAGGCCTCCCTCGACGGCACCCGCCTGCTGCTGACGCCGGCCGAGACCGACCTGCTGGCGGCGCTCCTGCGGCGCCCGGGCTACGGGTGGAACCGGTTCGAGCTCGGCGAGGCGGTCTTCGGGGGTCACTTCGTCGAGTCCGACTTCCTCCTCGACATCCAGGTGGCCCACCTGCGGCGCAAGCTCGGGGCGGTCGACCCGGGCCGCGAATGGGTGCGCACGGTCGGCGGCACGTCCTACACGCTCGCCCCCTGACGGGGCCGGGTCCGGACCGCTGGACCGCTAGGAGCCGGCGGCGCGCATCACCTCGAACGGCTCGGCGTACCTGACCTCGGTCAGCTGGCGCGCCCAGTAGCGGCAGCTCGCCGTGACCAGGTCGGGCTCCAGGTAGGGCCGCGTCGACTGGGAGCGGTAGTGCTCGAGCAGCCGCACCTTCTCCTCGACGGTGTCGTCGACCGGCACGAACTTGGTCGGTGCGAAGGCGTTGCGTGAGGACGGCGACTGGTAGCAGTAGAGCTCGGGCACCCTGCGGGCGGCGATGACGGTGGCCTCGTGGACCGCGCGGTGGTCCTGGTGGTTGTCGGCCTGCGAGTGCACGTAGACGATCGTCGGCGCCACCGCGGCGACGACGCCGGTGACGGTGGCGATCAGGTCCTCGTCGTGCTCGAGGCGGGTGTCGGCGAAGTCACCGAGCAGCAGCTCGGCACCGAGGTGGGCCGCAGCGGCCGCGGCCTCGCGTCGGCGCTCCTCGCGCTGACCGCCGACCGCGCCCTGGCTGAGCGTCAGCACGCTGATCGGGTGACCCAGGTCGCGGTGGCGCAGCAGCGTCGCCCCGCACCCGATCTCGACGTCGTCGGGGTGCGCTCCGACCGCGAGCACCCGCGCGCCACCGCCGTCGTGGGTGTCGGGGAAGAGCCGCTGCACCACGTCGGCGGTGGACGGGTCGACGACGTCGGTCAGGCCGGCGCGCATCGCGGCGAGGAGCCCGGCGGCCGGGGTGGTGTCGGTGGCCAGCACCCCGACCGAGGCGTACGGGTGGGCGAGCCTGAAGGCGCCGAGCAGGCCCTGGACCGCGTCGGTGAGCAGGGCGGGGTCGACCACCAGGGCCGAGGGCGCCCCGGCGTGCTCGACCAGGTCGGCGGTGTCGGCCGGATCGACCACCAGCGGCAGGTAGCCCGCCCGCTCCAGCTGGTCGACCAGGTCGTCGCCCGACGACGTGGCGGCGATCCAACAGACGACGAGCCCCTGCGGACCGGTGGTGTAGCGACGCACGGCGTCAGGCAGGCGCGTACCTCGCGACGAGGTCGTCGGATCGAGCACGGAGGGCACGGTAGCGGACTGGTCCGGACCAGTGGGTGTCCTGAGTCACGTCGCCGTGACCTCGAGAACACGTTCTCGTTGAGCAGGCATCTCGGTGCACGACCCGCACGGCCCCCCACGCTCCCCTCCCCGACCTCCGGAGTCCTCCCATGCCGCGTACGCCGAGCCCGCTGCTGCGCCGCGCCGTCGGTGCCACCAAGCTCGGCGTCGCCGCCGCGGTCGCGCTGCTCACCGTGGGCCCCGCGCTCGCCTCGGCGCACGACGGCGTCGCCGACCAAGGCCCCACGGCCTCGGACATCTCGGCGCAGGGTGAGCTCGACGCGCTGATGGCGCAGCACGACTGCTCGGCCACCGGGTTCGGGCCCGACGTGATCCCCGGGTCCGCCCTGGTCGAGCGCGACGACCGGGTCCGCCACGTCAGCTTCGACGACGGGTGGGCCACCTACCTCGGCGACGCCGACGGCTCGCTCCTGGCGGTGTGTCGCACCCCCCTCTAGCCACCCGCGGGGCGCCCGACTCCTGGGGGGAGGCGGTCGCCCGGACAGCGGGTCACCCGAGGGTCGGCCGGTTCATGGGGGATCGGCCGGCCCTCGGGCTTCGTCCGTGCGCTCTACGTCATCAGCGCACGCGCACCCGGGCGGTGCGTCCGGTGCGTGAGCGTCGCGGCGCGTCGAGGACGACCCGGCAGGTGAGCCCTTCCCCCGGGAAGGCCGCGGCGAGGTCGGCGGTGCACTGCGCGACCGCGTCGGTGACCGCCGCCGGATCGGCGTAGGCGTCGACCTGGCCGTTGAGCAGGACGACGGTGCGGGGACCGACGCTGCGGGTGCTGCCGCGCATCGCCACCACCGGGGCCTGGGCGGCGAAGCGGTCGGCGCAGGCGGAGGCGACCGAGCGGAGGTCGGCCTCGAGCAGACCGGTGGCGTCGCTGTCGGCCAGCCGGCGCGAGGCCGGGCCCGGCCGGCGCAGGTGGGCCAGCAGCCACCACAGGCCCAGCAGGCCGAGGACCACGCCTGCGCCCGCGGCGGCCCAGGGCCACCAGCTGCTCGAGACGACGTCGGCCGCCGTCGTCGTGTCGAGGCGGTCGGGGCGGTCGAGGAACCAGGCGTAGCGCCAGTCGAGGCCGACCAGGCCCGCCGCGACGAGTCCGACACCGACCAGCAGCACCACGCCGCGGTCGAGCACCACGATCCGGCGGCTCATTGCGGCAGCTCCGTCGTACGGACGGTGAGCCGGGTGGGCGTCAGGCCTGCGAGCGAGGCGGCGACCGCCGAGCGGACACCCGGCTCGACCTCGTCGCCGCTGCGCTGGGTGACCACCTCGACGACCGCCCGACGGCGGGTGGCCCGGGCGAGCTCGGCGGAGATCACCCCGGGGGCGCGGTCGGCGCGGGCCCGGGCGAGCTCGCCGACGGCTGCGGGCGAGATCCAGAGGTCGTGCTCGCCGTCGACCGGCAGGTGGGTGCGGCGCGCCGGGGTGAGGGCGACGAGCACCAGGAGCAGCCCGACGACGACCGAGGCGATCGAGGCGACGACGACCGCGGTGCTCGCCGTGAGGCCGTCGAGGGACCCGACGGCGTCGGCGACCCAGGGTGCGCCGCTGCTCCAGCCCCGGGCCACGGCGAGGTCGCGGACGCCGACGACGGCCAGGGCGACCAGGCCGAGGGCCAGCAGGACCGCGACGCCGGTGGCGACCGGGCGGGCCCGCGGTGGGCGGGTGACGGGGGTGGTCATTCGACTCGTCTCCTCTCGGACTGGTCGAGGTCGGACTCGGTGAGGGTGTGCACGGTGACGTCGACGCTGACGAGGTGGACGCCCGTCATCCGCGACGCCTCGAGGCGTACGCCGTCGCGCACCGCCGCGGCGACCTCGCTGACCCGGCAGGGCCACAGGCAGGCCACGTCGAGCGCGACCCGCGCGCCGCGGCCCTGACGGGTGATCTCGGCCTTGGGCGTGTAGGCGCCGCGCAGCCGGCCCAGGGTGGTGCGGTGGGCCACGGTGCCGGGGGTGTCGAGGACGACCCGCTCGACGACGTGCTGGATCGCCTTGGTGCGGATGTCGAGCGTGCCGCGCTCGTCGACCCCGGGGTCGACCGCGGTGTCGGGGCGCAGGTCAGGGGTGAGGGACTCGGTCATCCACGTCGTCCTCGCACGAGCGCCCCGAGGTCGAGCTCGCCGTCGATGTGGCCGCCGACGAGGTAGCCGACCGCGCCGAGCACGATCGCGAGCAGGAGCCCGAGGAACCCGCCGGTGACGATGGCGATGGTCAGCAGCAGGCCGGCGATGAGGCCGATGGTGGACGTGGTCATGGTGCTCTCCTGGTGAGCCGGGCCAGCGCGACGACGCGGTCGCGGGCGGCCTGACGGGTGGCGGCGACGCCGCGCCGCAGGCGCGTGCGTGCCGAGGGGGTGAAGACGATGTCGTGCTGGTGTCCCGCGACCGGGGACGGCGACGGGTCCGCGAGCGACCGCATCGCGCGGTCGAACTCGGCGGGGTCGCCGCCCCGGTCGGGGTGGTGCAGCTTGGCGAGCTCGCGTCGGCGGGCCCGCAGCGGGTCGTGGGTCACGGCGCCACGACGTCCTCGACGGTCACGTCGACCGGACCCGTGACGTGGGCCCCGGCCGCGCTCCGGACGAGGTCGGTGGTGGGGGCGATCGAGAAGCCCCACAGCATGGTGACGTGCACGGCGCACCGGTCGTCACGGACCCGGACCCCGTCGACCCGGCGACCGGGCAGGTAGGTCGCGACCTCCCCGGACACCCCCGCGTGCAGGGCGTGCACGCCGGGGACCGCGAGCACGGCCGCCGCGATGCGGTCGGCCACCGTGTCGTGGTCGGTGCCGTGGTCGGTGCCGGTGTCGTCCGGGGACGTGGTCACTCGACGCGGCCCGTCTCGGTGCCCTCGTCGGAGCCGTCGTTGAGGAAGATGTCGTGCACGGTGATGTTGACCTCCGTCACCTCGAGGCTGGTCATCCGCTCGACCGAGGAGATCACGTTGCGGCGGATCGCGACGGCGAGGTCGGCGATCGAGACGCCGTACTCCGCGACGATGTCGAGGTCGACCGCGGCCTGGCGCTCGCCGACCTCGACGCCGACGCCCTGGCTCAGGTTGGTGCGCGAGCCGGGGATGCGCTCGCGCAGGGCGCCGACGGCGCGGGCGGTGCCGCCGCCGAGGTCGTGGACGCCGCTGATCTCGCGGGTGGCGATGCCGGCGATCTTGGACACGACCGTCTCGGCGATCGAGGTCCGCCCCTGCTCGGACACCAGCGGCCCGGTGGCGCGGGTGGCGACCTCGGTGCCCGTGGGGGCCTTCGTCGCGGTGGCGGTGGCGGTGGCCTTCTCAGTCATCTTCGACCTCTCAGTGGTTCGTGCGGTGTCTGTCGGAGGTTGGTCGTGCCGAGCCGGCAGATCGTCACACGATCCGGGTGTGACGTGGACCACCGTCCGCCCGGTCCGGCACCCGGGACCGGTGGGGTGGGGTTGGGCCGGACCAGCAGGATGTGGTCGTGAGCACCGCGGACGTCGAGCCGAGCGACGACGCCCTGGTGCGGGCGGCGCGGCTCGGCGACGAGTCGGCCTTCGGGGTGATCGTCGACCGCTACGGTCCGGGCATGTACCGCTACGCGCTGCGCCAGGTCGGCGGCAGCGACGCCGACGCGGCCGAGGTGACCCAGGAGGCGTTCATCTCGGCGTGGCGCAGCCTCGACTCCTACGAGGGGCGCTCGAGCCTGCGCACGTGGCTGTTCCGGCTGGTCCACCGGCGCGCCGTCGACCTGCAGCGGCACCGCCGCCCGACCCCGATCGACGACGCCCTGCTCTCCCGGGTGGTGCTGCCGGCCGCCGACAACCCGCTGCAGGACCTGCTCGACACCGAGCTGCTCGAGGCGTTGCAGGCCGCGCTGGACGAACTACCGTGGCACCAACGAGCCACCTGGCTGCTGCGAGAGATGGAGGGGCTGTCGTACGCCGAGATCAGCGAGACCCTGGCGATGCCGGTCGGAGCCGTCCGCGGGCACCTGCACCGCGGGCGCCGGACCCTGGCGCAGAGGATGGCCCGATGGCGCTAGACGACCCGACCGCCGACCCGACCACCGACCCCCTGGCCCGGGCGCTGGAGGCTGCGCGCACCGAGCAGCCCGAGCACTGGGTCGAGCTGTCGTCGGCGATCAAGCGCCGCGTCCGCGAGGTCGTGACGCCGGCCTACGCGCTGCTCGTGCGCGAGCTGCCCGACGGCTCGCGCACCTACGTCTCGACGCGCGTGGTCACCGCGGGCCTGCGCCTGGCGCTGAGCGGCGAGCCGACGCACGCCCCGAGCGGCATCCGGCTG